>VGEH01000149.1 GCA_016869375.1 Alphaproteobacteria bacterium
GCGCTACGCCGATCGGCTTCGCCGGCCACGCTCCAACTAGCGCAACGGCCAACTCTGAACTAACATTCCATCTGGACCACTCGATGGGGGCCGATCAGGACGAGCTCGCCGGGCGCATCGTCGGCGCCGCCAGTGCCGTGCTGGGCGCGGCGCCCGAGGACATCATGCGCGCCTTCGGCCGCCACTGGACCACGCACACCGCGCCCAACTATTACGGCGACCTCATGGCCTTCGCCGGCAGCTCCTTCCTCGAGACCGTCAAGAACCTCGACCAGATGCATGCCCGCATCTCGCTCATCTTCCCCAGCTACAAGCCGCCATCCTTCCGCGTCGAAGAGCTCGGCCAGGGCAAGCTTCGCCTGCACTACAGCTCCGAGCGGCAGGGCCTGGGCCCCGTGGTCGAAGGCATGATGATCGGGCTCGGCGACCGCTTCGGCCTCGACGTGCAGATCAGGCCCGAGCGCTCGCGCGCCGATGGCCACGATCACGACGAGTTCCTCGTCACCTACGCCGGCCGCTCCTAGCGGCTAAGGTCGCGATGTCGAACGGAGACATCCTGGCGCTGGACGCAGCGGTTGCGGACCGTCTGTTTCCATTTCATGTCGTGCTCGCCAGCGATCTCCGCGTCCTTCGCGTCGCTCCGGTGATCAAGCGCCTGCTGCCGGCACTCGTGCCCGGGCAATATCTCGAGCACGTCTTCGAGGCGATCCGGCCGCTGACGCCGCTGACGCCCGAGACCATCGGCCAGCTCACCAACACGCTGCTCATCCTCAAGAGCCGCCAGCCGCCGGCGCTGGTGGTCAAGGGCCAGATCGCGCCCCTGGCGGCGGATGGCCGGATGCTGCTTCTGGTCTCGCCGCGCATCGCCGACGCCGACGAGATGCTGCGCCTCGGGCTGACGGCGGCCGATTTCGCGCTGCACGACCCGGCGAGCGAGATGCTCGTCGTGCTCCAGGCGATGCGCGCCTCGCTCATGGATGCAGAGCTTCTCGCCAAGCGGCTGCGCCAGACCCGCGACGAGGCGCTCCAGGCCTCCAAGGCCAAGTCGCAATTCCTCGCGAATATGAGCCATGAGCTAAGGACGCCGCTCAACGCCATCATCGGCTTCACCGAGATGATGGCGGCGCAGATGCACGGGCCCCTGCCCGCGAAATACATCGACTATCTCGGCGACGTGAAGCTGAGCGGCCAGCATCTCCTCGACCTCATCAACGACCTCCTGGACCTCGCCCGCATCGAGGCCGACCGCTTCGAGCTCCGGCCCTCGCAATTCGCCGTCGGCGCCCTCGTCGAGGAATGCGTCCGGACCGTCACGCCGCAGACCCGGAAGAAGGGTCTGACGGTCGAGATAGCGTCCTTCGATCCGTCCCTCACCATCGATGCCGACGAGCGCGCCGTCCGGCAGATCGTGCTCAACCTGCTCTCGAACGCGGTCAAGTTCTCCCGGCAGGCCGGGCGGATCGACATCGGCATCGTCCGCGATCCGACCTCGCATGTGCGCATCTCGGTCGCCGACAACGGCGAAGGCATCGATCCCGCCACCATGCGCTCGATCTTCGAGCCGTTCCGCCGCGGCGACCATCGGGTCAGCGACGCCGGCGGGGGAACGGGGCTCGGCCTCCACATCGCCAAGCGTCTGGCCGGCCTGCATGGCGGAACCATCAGCATCAAGAGCCGGCCCGGCGAGGGAACGACCGTGGCGCTTCTGTTGCCGGCCGTGCGTGTCGTCGCCGTTAGTGCCCCGGGGCGGCAAAAGGCCCCTTGAGCCGCGTGGCATTGCCGCGTCATATGCGGCGCGCATGGCTCCCCCTCTCCTTCTTCTCCAGGACATCGCTCTCACCTTGGGCGACACGGCGCTCCTCGACGGCGCCGCGCTGTCGGTGTCGTCCGCCGACCGGCTCTGCCTGGTCGGCCGCAACGGCTCGGGCAAGTCGACGCTGCTCAAGATCGCCGCCGGCCTGATCGAGCCCGATCGCGGCAGCCGTTTCGTGCAGCCCGGAACGACGCTCCGCTACCTGCCGCAGGAGCCCGACCTCGCCGGACATCCGACGGCGCTCGCCTATGTCGAGGACGGCTTAGGCCCGGGCGACGACCGTCACCGCGCCCGCTATCTGCTCGAGCAGCTTGGATTGACCGGCGACGAGTCCCCGGCCCGGCTCTCGGGTGGCGAGACGCGCCGCGCCGCGCTCGCCCGTGCGCTCGCCCCCTCGCCCGACATCCTGCTGCTCGACGAGCCGACCAATCATCTCGACCTGCCGGCGATCGAGTGGCTGGAAGCGGAGCTCGCGTCGCTCCGCTCGGCCATCGTCATCATCAGCCACGACCGCCGGCTGCTGGAGAAGCTGTCGCGGACGACGACCTGGCTGGATCGCGGCGCCACGCGCCAGCTCGATCGCGGCTTCGCCGCCTTCGAGGCCTGGCGCGACGAGCGGCTGGCCGAGGAGGAACTTGAGCAGCACAAGCTCGCCCGCCGCATCGTCCAGGAGGAGGACTGGCTCCGCTACGGCGTCACCGCGCGGCGCAAGCGCAACCAGGGTCGCCTTGCCCGGCTCCAGGATCTCCGCCGCCAGCGCCGCGAATACCGGGGCGTGGCCGGGAATGTGAAACTGGCGGCCTCGGAGGGCGAGACCTCGGGCACGCTCGTCATCGAGGCGAAGTCGGCGGCGAAATCCTATGGCGAGGCGCGCATCGTCGCCGATTTCTCGACGCGCATCCTGCGCGGCGACCGGCTCGGCATCGTCGGGCCGAACGGCGCCGGCAAGACGACGCTGCTCAACCTGCTCACCGGAACGCTCGCGCCCGATGCCGGCACCGTGCGTCTCGGCGCCAACCTGGCGGCGGCGACGCTGGACCAGCAGCGCTCCAGCCTCGATCCCACCCGATCGCTCGCCGACACGCTGACCGACGGGCGCGGCGACCAGGTGATCGTCGACGGCAAGCCGCGCCACGTCATGAGCTACATGCGCGACTTCCTGTTCAAGCCGGAGCAGGCGAAGACGCCGGTGGGCACGCTTTCCGGCGGCGAGCGCGGGCGGCTCGTGCTCGCCTGCGTGCTGGCGCGCCCGTCCAACCTGCTGGTGCTCGACGAGCCGACCAACGACCTCGACCTCGAGACGCTCGACCTGCTGCAGGAGATGCTGACCGACTATTCCGGCACCGTGCTGCTGGTCAGCCACGACCGCGACTTCCTCGACCGCGTCGCCACCTCGGTCATCGCCTCGGAAGGCAACGGCCGCTGGATCGAGTATGCCGGCGGCTATTCCGACATGGTCGCCCAGCGCGGCCATGGCGTGGAGGCCAAGGCGGCATCGAAGGCGAAGCCCGCCGCCGACAGGCCGGCAGCCGCGTCGGCCCGGCCGAAGGCGAAGCGCCTCTCCTTCAAGGACGAGCACGCGCTGAAGACCCTTCCCGGCCGCATGGAGACGGCGCAGGCGGAGATCGGCAAGCTCCAGGCGACCCTCGCCGATCCGGACCTCTACGCCCGCGACCGCGCGGGCTTCGAGAAGTCGACCCAGCGCCTGACCGCCGCCCATGCCGAGCTCGCCGCCATGGAAGAGGAATGGTTGGAGCTCGAAATGAAACGCGAGGAGATCGAGGGTTAGTCGAAGCCTGCCAAGGCCCTCGCTTCGCTCGCCCCCCAACCCTCCCCCGCTCCCGCGGGAGAGGGTTGGGGGGGGCGAGCGAAGCGAGGCGGCTCAGCGCGATTTCGCGCGATGAGAAGCTTCTCTAGGCGCTCCGTTGCTCGTTTCGCTACCATTAGCCAATTCCTCCCCCTCTTTCCGCGAGACCCAGCATGTCCATGACCGGCAAGCGTCCGATGATCGGCTCCGTCCACGGCGTGGTCGCTTCCGCGCATCCGCTGGCGACGGAAGCCGGCGCCGCCATGCTGCGGTCCGGCGGCAACGCCTTCGATGCCGTCGCCGCCGTGGCCTCCACCCTCAACGTGGTCGAGCCCTTCATGTCCGGCTTGGCCGGCATGGGCATGGCGACCTGCTACATCGCCAAGGAGAAGCGGATCCGCTGCCTGAGCTTCGTGCCGCCGGTGCCTTCGAGGCTGCCGATCGAGCGTCTCAAGGATCGCGAGGACCTGGCGCGCGGCCCGCTCGCCTGCGGCACGCCCGGCAACCTCGCCGGCTGGTGCGAGCTGGTGAAGAGCCACGGCCGGAAGTCGCTGGCCGAGGTCTTCGCGCCGGCGATCGCGATCGCGCGCGACGGCTTCCCGCTGACCGCCTTCGGCACCTACTGCTTCAACTCCTCCTCGCCGGAGATCAAGCCCCACGAGGATCTCTTCGCGGGCTGGCAGAAGAATTATCTCGGCGGCGGCGACGAGGTCAGCCAAGGCCAGGTGATCAAGCAGGCGGATCTCGCCCGCACTTACGAAGGCATCGTCGCCGAAGGTCCCGGCTATCTCCATGGCGGCAAGCTCGGCCAGGCGATCGTCAAACATCTCGCTTCGATCGGCGGCACGCTGACCGAGAAGGATCTTCAGACCGCGCAGCCGGAATGGCTCGACCCGATCGCCGTCTCCTATCGTGGCCTGCAGGTGCATTCGGTGCCGCCGCCGGCGGAGAGCTTCCAGTACCTGCTGACGCTGGCGATCCTCGACGGCTTCGATCTCAAGAAGATGGAGCGCAACGGCATCGACCACGTCGACACGGTCTTCCGCGCCATCCGGCTCGCCGCCGGCGTCCGCATCGCGCGCAACCGGCCCTCGCCGGAGGCGCTGAAGGAGATCCTGTCCTCGGCGGAGGTCGAGAAGCTGCGCGCCCGCGTCAAGGACGGGAAGCCTGTCGAGGGCCTGACCGAGCAATGGCTGCCGACCAGGCCCGATCCGAACAAGGAGCACACGACCTCTTTCTCCGTCGCCGATGCGGAAGGCAACGTCGTCTGCCTGACCCAGAGCCTCGGCGCCAAGTTCGGCTGCGGCGTCGTCGTGCCGGGCACCGGCGTCTGCCTCAACAACTTCCTCTACTGGGGCGAGGTCCATCCGCAGGGGGCGGCCTACATGAAGCCCGGCAGCGCGCTGGCGCTGTGCCTGGCGCCCAGCGTCTCGACTCGCGACGGCAAGCCGGTGCTCGCGCTCGGCACGCCGGGCAGCTACGGCATCTCGCAGACCCAGACCCAGGTCATGGTGCAGCACACCGATTTCGGCCTGCTCATGCAGGACGCTGTCGAGGAGCCGCGCGGCCGCCTCTGGGACGGCAGGAAGGTACAGGTGGAGTCGCGGATGCCCGCGGCGACGATGGAAGGCCTGCGCAAGCGCGGCCACGAGGTCGAGGTCATCGACGCCTGGACCTGGGTGGTCGGCGGCATGCACGGCATCTCGATCGATCCCAAGACCAACGCCAAGATCGGCGGCTGCGATCCCAGGCGCGACGGCTACTGCATCGGGACGTGAACTCGGGACGGCGTGTCGTCATCGTGTCCCCTCTCCTGCCGAAGGCGGGGGAGGGCTAGGGAGGGGGCTTCTTCAGCGCCGCGACAATGCTCGCAAGCACACCATCCGTTTTCGCCAGCACTTCGTTGTTCCAAAACCTCAGTACGCGCCACCCCTGCGAAGCAAGGAATGTATCGCGCCGCTCGTCGCTCGCCGACTCCGCGTGCTGGCCGCCGTCAACTTCAACGATCAGCTTCGCGTCGACCGCGGCGAAGTCGACGACATAGGGCGGAATCGGGTGCTGGCGCCGGAACGGCCATCCTTCGAGACGATGCGCGCGTAAGTGCCTCCATAAGCGCTTCTCGGCCTCGGTCATCTCGTGGCGAAGCTTGCGGGCGCGGGATTTCGTGCCGTCGGCGATCCTCGGCATGCGCCGAGTCTACACGAGGGCCCCCTCCCCATCCCTCCCCCTGCTCCGCAGGGAGAGGGGGTTCGATCAGCGCCGGACGGCGGCAGCGGCGGCGCCGGTGCGCGTGCCGGCATAGGCGGTGTCGAGGCCGAGGGTCTGGCCGGGATCGGCGGAGAAGATCGAGCCCACCATCAGCCCGAAGCTGATCGGCCTCGGCGGCGCCATCGAGATCTGCAGGCGGCCGTTCGGCTTGCGGTGATCCGCAAGGAAGGACACCAGCGCGTCGGCGGCGGCGACGGTGCGCGCGCCCTTGCCCGCGGAGATCGCCGCGATCGCGGCCTGCCAGTCGCGCATCAGCGCCGCTTCCGGCCTGTTCGCCTTGTCGGCGGAAGCACGGACCGCCTGGCGCAGGGCCGAGTGATCCTCGTAGGTGAGCCTGAGCGAGCGCAGCAGCGCCGTGTCGAGGAGCTGGCGCGTATCGGCCATGGACCGCACATTCTCCAGGATGCCGTTCAGGCTCAGATGCGCGGCGCCGGGTGAGACGGCGTCGAGCCGGCTCACGGTCAGCACGCGGGTGCGCGGGTCGTACCGGTAGTCGAGCTTCAGGTCGGACGGCTTGTCCGGGATGCCCTGCTGCTTGAGGAAAGCGGTATGTCGCGGTGCCACGACACCTTCCATCCGCAGCTTGGCGAAGTGCGGGGGATCGCTGGTCCAAACGCGCTCGAAGTCGATCTCCTCGACCGCGAGGCGCCGCATCCGGACCTCGCCGGCGGGCCGGTCCTGCCAGCCGCGGTCGCGGATGACGACGCGCTCGAGGACGAAGCCCGAGGGTCCCAGCGGCGACGCGCTCTCATAGGTGAGATCCCCCTTGGGAATCCGCGGCAGCACCTCGCTCTGGAAACGCCGCAGACCGTCGGCGGGGGCTATGCCGGCGGAGGCGACCAGGATGATCAGCGCCGCCGCCGCGACGCGGATGGAAGCAACGAAGCTCATGGTCTCTCAGGCTCTGCTGTGACGCGCCGAGGGCAGCGTAACCTCAACAACCGTCCCGCGTCCGAGTTCGCTCGAGATCGCGACGTCGCCTTCCATGTATTCGACCAGCTCGCGCACCAGTGCCAGCCCGATGCCGACGCCGTCGGCCTCGCGCTTGTAAGAGACGTCGAGCTGGGTGAAGGGCTCGAAGATGTTGGCGAGCCGGTCCGCCGGGATGCCGATGCCGGTATCGGCGATGCTGAGCTTCACCCGGCCGCCCTCGATCGGGGCGGCGCCGAGCGCGATCCGTCCGCCCTGGGGCGTGAACTTGATGCCGTTCGAGAGCAGATTCAGCACCACCTTGCGCAGCGCCGGCTCGTCGGCCCAGATCGTCGGGCAATCGGCCGGGACCGAGACCGAGACGACGATGCCCCGGCGCATCGCGCCGTCGGCCGCGAGCCGTGAGCAGGTCGACAGCAGCTTCTCCGGATCGATCTCCCGCGAGTTGAGGCGGATGCGGCCGGCGTCGATGCGCGCCAGGTCCAGCATCTCGTCGATCGCGCCGAGCAGGCGCACGCCGCCCTCGAGGATGTCGTTGGCGTGGCCGACGAAAGCGGCGGTCGCCGGCTTGCGCGAGGCGAGATCGCGGATGACCTCGGCGAAGCCGATGATCGCATGCAGCGGCGTGCGCAGCTCGTGGCTCATCATGGAAACGAACTCCGAGCGCACGCGGTTGGCGCTCTCGGCCTTGAGCCGGGCCTCGGTCAGCTCGCCGACGAGACGGTTGAGCTCCTCGTTCGTCGCTTCCAGCGACTTGACCGTCGAGATGTCGAGCCAGAGCGCGTTCAGGCTGCCGTCGAACAGGCGGCGCTCCTCGAGCTGCAGCCAGCCGCCGTCGCGGCGGCGGATGACCAGCGGGCGGTCGAGCGGCTGCGGCGGCGGATCGCCGCGCCCGATCAGGGCGTGGATCTTATCGCGCTCGCTCTCGGCGAAAGCGGTCTCCGCATAGCGCCGCAGATGGTCGCCATAGGTGGACCGAGGATCGAAGAGATCGACGGCGCGCGGGAACAGCTCCTCGAGCTGGCGGTTGGCGCGGATGAAATGTCCGTTCGAATCGAAGACCGAGACGCCGTATCCCCCGGCCGAGAGCGGCGCATCGGGTGCCGACGGGTCGCGCACCGTGTGCGCGCTGGTCTCGTCGGTCCACATCTTGAGGCAGGCGCCGTCGCTGAACCAGATCGTCTGCGAGCGGAGCCGGCGCCCGTCCTTCTTCTGGAACAGCATAGGTTGCGTTTGTTCGCGATGGCGCGCGATGCCGGCGGCGAGGATCTCCTCGAAATGCGCCGGATCGGTCGCGCTGGAATTGGCCTCGAAGTAGCGCCTGAGATTCTCGGCATAGGGCCAGCCGCGCTGGAGCAGCCCGGCATGCTCGGGGAAGAACTCCTCGTAGGAGCGGTTCCAGGACTGGATCCGCTCCTCCGGATCGATGTAGCAGGCGGCCGTCCGCGCCACGTCCAGGGCCAGCCCGAGCAGCCCAAGCCCTTCCTGCCGGAGGTCGGAGGCGGTGATGTGGCTGAGGTCGAGGACACTCATCGGCCGCGACAATAACCAAGGCGCCTCGCGGAGTGGAGGCGTTCCTGCCGACAAGGTTAACGCGCCCTCCGCCCGCTCCCGTTTGCTGCTAGGGTTGGGATCCCTGCCGTCCCGGATTTCCCCCGCCTCATGAAGATCTTCATCGCCTCGCTCGCGACCGAGACCAACACCTTCTCGCCGCTTCCGACCGGCTACCGCACCTTCGCCGAGACCTTGCTGAACCGCGACGCCAGCCGGCGTCCGCCGGCGATCGGCACCGCCCCGGTGATCGAGTGGCGGAAGGCCGCCGAGGCCGACGGCCACGAGGTCGTGGAAAGCCTCACCACCTTCGCCCAGCCGGCGGGCACGACGATCCGCCCGGTCTACGAGTCGTTCCGCGACGAGATCCTGGGCGACCTCCGCAAGGCGCTGCCGGTCGACATGGTGCTGCTGTTCCTGCACGGCGCCATGGTCGCGGACGGCTACGACGATTGCGAAGGCGACGTGCTGGCCCGCGCCCGCGCCATCGTCGGGCCGAAGGTGCCGATCGGCTGCGAGCTCGATCTCCATTGCCACCTGACCCAGCAGATGCTGGACGCGGCGACGGCGATCGTCACCTACAAGGAATACCCCCATGTCGACACCGCGGCGCGCGCCCGCGAGGTCTACAAGCTCTGCAAGGACGCCGGCGCCGGCAGGACCCGGCCGGTCAGCGCGCTCTACGACTGCCGCATGGTCAGTATGTGGCGAACGCCGGTCGAGCCGATGCGCGGATTCGTCGACCGCATGATGGCGCTCGAAGGCAAGGACGGCATCCTCTCCGTCTCCTTCGCCCATGGCTTCCCCTGGGGCGACGTCGCCGATGTCGGCGCACGCATGCTGGTGATCGCCGATGGCGACCGCGGCAAGGCGCAGGCGCTGGCGGAGAAGCTCGGCCGCGAGATCTTTTCGCTCCGCGAGCAGACCGTGACGCCGCATCTTTCCGTCGACGAGGCGATCGACCGCGCGCTCGAAGTCGAGAACGGCCTCGTCGTCATGGCGGACGTCGCCGACAATGCCGGCGGCGGCGCACCGTCGGACTCCACCTTCATCCTGAAGCGGCTGCTCGAACGCGGAATCCGCGATGTCGCCAGCGGCTGCTACTGGGACCCGGTCGCCGTCCGCATCTGCAAGGAGGCCGGCGTCGGCGCCAGCTTCGACCTCCGCCTCGGCGGCAAGTGCGGCAAGGCCTCCGGCGATGCCGTCGATCTGCGTGTGACCGTGCGCGCGGTCTCGGACGCGCTGACGCAGACCGGCAACAATGGCGGGCAGATCCCGCTGGGCGAGGCGGTGTGGGTGGAAGGGGCCGGCATCGACCTGGTGCTGAACACGTTGCGCGGCCAGACCTACGCGCCCGATGCCTTCTCCAATCTCGGCCTCGACCCGACCAGGCGGAAGATCGTCGTGGTCAAGTCGACGCAGCATTTCCATGCGCGCTTCGCGCCGCTGGCGGCGGAAGTGCTCTATGTCTCGACATCAGGCGCGATCCCGCCGGACTTCGCCAACATTCCCTACACGAAGAAGAAGACGCCGTTCTGGCCGCGCGTCGCCAACCCGTTCGCCTGAGAGGAGTCCCATGCGCTTCTACATCTCCGCCGACATCGAAGGCATCGTCGGCGTGGTCAACCGGCCCGAGACCAAGACCGACGGATTCGACTGGCAGCGCGCGCGGGTCTGGATGACCGAGAGCGTGGTCGCCGCCTGCGAGGCCGCGATCGATGCCGGCGCCACCGAGCTCGTGGTCAGCGACTCCCACGGCACCGGCATGAACATCCTGATCGACCGTCTGCCGCGCCAGGTTCAGCTCGTGCGCAGCTGGCCGCGCCCGCTCGGCATGATGCAGGGTATCGAGGTCGGCAAATTCGACGGCTCGATGCTGATCGGCTACCACACCGGCTCGACGCATATGACCGGCATCCTCGGCCACAGCTTCATGGGGCTGATGGTGCGCGAGGTGAAGCTCAACGGCCGGACCGTCTCGGAAGGCGGCTTCTCGGCCGAGGTCGCGCATCACTACGGCGCGCCGATCATCATGATCTCCGGCGACGACGCCTTCTGCGAGGAGACCCAGGGGTTGATCGGCAATGTCGAGGCCGCCGTGGTCAAATGGGCCTATGGCACGCTCTCGGCCCGCTCGATGGTGCCGGAGGCCGCCTATGCGCTGATCCGCGACAAGGTGCGCGCCGCGATCCACCGCCTCAAGGACTTCAAGGCCAAGCCGCCGAAGGCGCCGATCGCGCTCGACGTGACGATGAAGCACCGGCTGCCGGTCGAGTATCTCGCCTATCTGAACTGCTTCGAGCGCACGGACGCCTACACCATCCGCTATGTCGGGCAGGACATGGAGGAGGTCAGCAAGGCGCTGATGTTCATGCTCATGTACAACCCGTCGGCGCCTTAGCGGCGGAAGCGCAGCTCAACGACGCTCGGCAGCTGCTCGCGATCGAGAAACTGCGGCTATGCCGCGACGAGAGTACGATTGGGGCGAACGCGTACAAAAATGAAGGCGCGCGGCTTTTGCGAGTCGCCGTTCGTGCGTTCAACGACGCTGACAACTTGCCGGTATTGGAGCCAAGACAAAAAGGTTCGAGACTGGAGCCGATTTATGTAACCCGCTATCTGCCCCCCAACGACTGCTTGCACCGCGTAACGGTCCTTAGGGTTGTCCGGCTCTGGAGCCAGACGTACCTCGTCTCCTGCCTTCACACGCACGCCAAAGTCGCGCGCATAGTAGCGGTAGCCAGCGAGCTCCAGCAGCAGGTCGCAAGCCTCAGCTTCCGGGTTTAGAGGGTCGACAAGCGAGAAACCATCGCTTGGAACCTTCGCCTCGGTCAGTGCAAGCAACGCGAAGGTCGAGACCGGAAGCTCCGGTGCGAGGCGGAATTGCCGACGATACTCGGCAAAGTCCGGGCGGGACGTCGGCGGAATGCGGCGTTCAAAAGCTTCCATTACGCCAACATCATGAACGCTACGCCTTAGGCCAAAGGTCGGATACCCCCTATATCCGAGATCGAGGAGCTGCGAGAAAGGTCGCTGATCGTTGAGGCGCTCGAACTCCGGTCCGGGTTCGAAGTATCGTAAAGCAAGTTCGTGGGCCGGCCGAGGCGTTACGACGCCGACCGCCCAGCGGAAGCGCTCGCCAGATGCATCTGGCGCTTGCCACGCAAGATACAGCTCTCGTGGCTCCGAGGTGCGTTCAATCAGATTCACTGCTGTTCTCCGCCGAAAGCGGCAGTGAGGAGCGACCTCCGAGTTTCGACCAGCGCCATGACGAAGCGTACTCTTTCTGGACTGAATGCAACACCAACGTCGAAGCTGGCGCACAGGTTCAGTATCTCACTCAGCCGATTCGGATCGTACTGGATAACCTGCTTCATCGCGTCCCGTGCCTCCGGGAACTCGGCGCAATACTGTTTGCACATGGCGATATGCGGTCCACGAGAATCCTCGGTGATGTCCCAGCCGCAGTGATGCAAACCCTTGTCAACAAACCGACGTACGCGTTCCGGACTGGATCGCCTCTGAAGGGCGTCATCGCTGATCTCGTATCCAAGACTTGTTCCGTTGTCGAAGGCCGGCGCGAACTCAAACGCCTGCCCCCGGGCGCCTGGGCGGCCAATGGTGAAGCCCCAATTCTCAGGATGCCGATCCGTGTTGCCGATCAACGCGTCGAACGCAAGCGTGCGCCCCCACCAGAGAATCGGATCGGGAAGCCGGAGGCGGCTACAAAGCTTGATGTTGGTGCGAATGCTATGAGGGCGCCCCCTCTTCTTGTCCTTAACTATACGTGTCATGTACTCGACTGCGTGCACGAAGCGTGTCGTAGTTCGGTCGAAGAAGAATTCCATGAGAACCCCTGTCTGACCGTTTTCGTCGACAGCGATGAAACAGGGCGGAGCGTCAATTCCAACTACCTGTGCAATTCGGGATGCGATCACCTCTGACCACACCTGCTGGGACTGCCAAGTCGCCTTGAACGTCTTGAAGATGTAGCGGTGCCCCTGACCTGCCCCCGGGAATTCGGACCAAGAATTATGTGAGAGACTGGCGCGTCCGGGATGGAGGAGACGGATGCGGCAGAGCCGGTTTACGGACGAGAAGATGGTGGCGATCCTGCGTGAGGCCGAC
>VGEH01000150.1 GCA_016869375.1 Alphaproteobacteria bacterium
TCGCGCTGCTGATTTCTCGACATCCTGGAAGCATCCATCTTCGGTCCTCTCTCGACAAATGGATGTCCAAGGAAACGGGGGCCAGCTCATCGGTTGTAGTGATCTTGAGCAATATTTCTTACGAATTGGTTACAAACTTACGAAGGTGCGGGCCCCTCTCAGGACATCGGCTCGGGTTTCGGTTTCCGCTCCTCGGGAAGTGGGATCATCTCGTCCTTGTCGTGCGGCGGTAGCGCGATGCGGCCTGCCTGCCAGTCGGCCTTGGCCTGCTCGATGCGCTCTTTCCTGGATGAGACGAAGTTCCACCAGATGTGGCGCGGTCCCAGCGGCTCGCCGCCGAGCAGCACGACATGGGCCGCATCGAGCGCGCGGATCGAAGGCGACTCTGCCGACCCGAAGACGATCATCTGGCCGGGATCGTAAGCCTGCCCATCGACCTCCACGCGTCCCTGGACGATGTAGATGGCGCGTTCCCTGTGTCCGCTCGGCAGCCCGAGTCGGGTGCCGGCGTCGAGCCGCGCGTCGATGTAGAAGAGCGGCGAGCGCGTCTTGACGGCGCTCGTCATGCCGAACGCCGATCCGGCGATCAGTCGCGCCGACATTCCGGACTCGGTGAAGCGCGGCAGCGCCTCGGCATCGTAGTGATCGAATGCCGGTGCCGTCTCCTCGTCGGCTTCGGGAAGCGCGACCCACGCCTGGAGCCCGTGCATGTTGCCGCCATCCGCGCGCATGCCGTCGAAGCGCTCGGAATGGCTGATGCCGCGTCCGGCGGTCATCCAGTTCACCTCGCCCGGCCGGATCGCCTGGGTGACGCCGAGGCTGTCGCGATGCGTCATCTCCCCGTCGAACAGATAGGTAACGGTGGCGAGCCCGATGTGGGGATGCGGACGGACGTCGGCCGTGTGGGGGATCGGCGCCGCCATCGACATCGGCCCCATATGGTCGAGGAAGACGAAGGGGCCGACCATCCGCCGCTTTGCGAAGGGCAATACCCGCCCGACCTCGAAAGCGCCGATGCTCCGACGCCGGGCGGGGATCGCCATCTCCATGACGCGTTTACGCCGCGTCGACGAGGACGATCTCGGAATCCTCGATCGCCTTCACCTTGAGCACCGGCTCCTTGGCGATCGCGGCACCGTCGCGCGCGTTGATGCGCACGCCGTTGACCTCGACCGCGCCCTTCGCCGGCACCAGGTAGCCGTGCCGCTCCGCGCCGAGCGGATACTCGGCGGTCTCGCCGGCCTTCAACGTCGCGCCGAGCACGCGGGCGTCGGTTCGGATCGGCAGCGCATCGGCATCGCCTTCCTTGCCGCTCGCCAGCGTGACGAAGCGGCCGGAGCGCTCGCCCTTGGGGAAGGGCTTGGCACCCCAGGTCGGCTTGCCGCCGCGCTTGTCCGGGATGATCCAGATCTGGAAGATCTTGGTCGTCTCGGGCTCGAGGTTGTACTCGGCATGCCGGATGCCGGAGCCGGCCGACATCACCTGGACGTCGCCGGCCTCGGTGCGGCCCTTGTTGCCGAGGCTGTCCTCATGCGTGATCGCGCCTTCGCGGACATAGGTGATGATCTCCATGTCCGCATGCGGATGCGGCGGGAAGCCGGAATCGGCGGCGATCTCGTCGTCGTTCCAGACGCGGAGCGAACCCCAATGGACGCGCTCCGGATCGCGGTAGTCGGCAAACGAGAAATGGTGCTTGGCCTTGAGCCAGCCGTGGTCGGCTCCGCCCAGCTTCGAGAACTCTCTGCGTTCGATCATGGTGCTTCTCCGGCGCCTTGGGGAAGGTGGCGCCCTCAGGCACCCTAAATGGGGAACAACCACACGGACAGAAAGGGGACGGGTGTTGCGCCTGACGCAACTCTCTAGTCCGCCAGAGCGACATTGACCTATCGGTGAAGAGAGCCGATCAATCCGCCAGCCCCAGAAAGATGAGTATAGCGCGATCGAGCCGGACCATGTCCTCGTTGCTGAGCCGTCCGATGCGGCGGCCGAGCTTGGCCCGGGGCATGGTAGCGAGCTTGTCGACCATCAGTCGCGATGTGGTTAGCAGACCATTTGTTTCCGCTGAGACCACAACCACTCTAAACAGCGGCGCATCGTTGGGATCGCTCGTGAAGGCGCAGACGGTCACCGAATCCACGAAATCGAACCGATCATCCTGCACGATCACGACGGGGCGCGGTTTGCCGGCATAGTCGGGTCCGCCTGCAGCGGTCCAGACTTCGCCGCGCCTCATTCGTCGAATTTGACGGAGATTGCGTCAATGAAAGCTTGGTCATCGGCAGCGTGCTCGCTTCGAGCGATCAGAAGCGACTGCCGTCGTGCCTCCGCGGCGAATTTCGGCGAGCGGGTATCGGGAACCCAGATTTGGATAGGACGCAGCCCCTGCGCGCGCATTCGCGCGCGATAGGCGCGTACCTTTTCGCGCGCCTTCGCCTTTGCTGCCTTCGACTTGCGGGCGGAGGTGGAAGCCATGGTTACATGTAACCTAGGAAGCCGACCTCGCGAAAGCAAGCTCACTCCGCCAGCGCCACATTGACCCGGCGGTTGTGGCGGCCCTTGTTCTCGATCTTGGTGACGGTGATCCTGCCGATCTCGCCGGTGCGGCCGACATGGGTGCCGCCGCAGGCCTGCAGGTCGACGCCGGGGATCTCGAGCAGCCGCACTCGGCCGGCGCCGCGCGGCGGCTTGACCGACATGGTCTTCACCAGGTCCGGGCGCTGGTCCATCTCCTCGTCGGTGATCCACTGCGTTCCGGTCTGATGATCGGCCTGGATCAGCACGTTGACCTTGGCCTCGATCGCATCCTTGTCGAGCGCGGTGTCGGGCAGGTCGAAATCGAGCCGGCCCTTGCCGTCGCCGATCTGGCCGCCGGTGACCGAGCCGACGATCACCGCCGAGAGCAGATGCAGCGAGGTGTGCACGCGCATGTGCCGGTGGCGGCGGTCCCAGTCGATCGCCGCGGTGACCTTGGACCCCACCTCGGGCGCCGGCTGGTCGGCGGCGGGAAGGTGCAGGATCTCACCGGCGTCCGGACCCTTTCGCGTATCGGTGATGCGAACGGTGCGTCCGTCGGCGAGCGTCAGCGTGCCGGTGTCGCCGGGCTGCCCGCCGCCCATCGGATAGAAGATCGTGCGGTCGAGGCGGATGCCGAGCTCGTCGACCTTGGTGACCGTCGCCTCGCAGGATTTGAGGTAGGCGTCGTCGCGGAACAGTTCTTCAGTCATGACTCACTCGAAGCTCGCGGGCGGCGTGTGCCGGCAGGTGTGGACGTGGTTGAGCGGGCTGGCGCCGCGTCCGAACTCGGGCGCGGTCAGGATCGCTTCCTCGATATAGTCTCGCGCGCGTCGGACCGCGGCGGCAAGAGGCAGGCCCTGCGCGAGGCCGGCGGCGATGGCCGCGGCGAGGGAAGGGCCGGCGCCGCGGATCGGCCGGTCGGTACCGCGCCGCACAGGGAAAGCGGAGACGGTCTCGCCCTCGGTGAGCACGTCGCCCTTGGCCGAGGTCGCGAGCACGGCGAGATGGCGCGTGGCGAGCGCCGATGCCGTCTCGCGCGCATCGCCCTCGCTCGGCAGCACGACGATCCGCGCCAGCGGCGCCAGCACCGGCTTCGCTTCGTCGTTCGTGCCGGCGAGATCGAGCACGACCGGGATGCCGCGCGCCTCGCCGTCGAGGATGTCGGCGACCGCCTGGATCTGCGCCTCGCCGGAAAGCCCGTCGATCACCAGGACGTCGGCGCCGATATCGGCGAGCACCGCGCGCATCTGCGCGGCGATGGAGATGGCCGGGATCATGACCGGTGGCTCGTCGTCGCCTGCGATCACCGCCGTCACGGTCGCGGCAGCGAAGGCGCCGAGCGCGCTGGTCGATTTGATCGCCGCCTGGATGCCGGTGGCGCCGCTCGCATCCGAAGGTCCGACGATCAGCACGCGGCCCGCCGTCCGGGTCGGCGGCGTGAGATCGGTCATCCCGCCGCGGCGCGCTCGACCGCGGCGACCACCTCGTCGACGGCGGCTTTCACTTCGCCGGCATCCTCGCCCTGGGCCATGACGCGGATCAGAGGCTCGGTCCCGGACTTGCGCACGACCAGGCGGCCGCGTGAGCCCAGGCGCTCCTCGACCGAGGAGATCGTCTTCTTGACCGCATCGGTGTCGAGAGGCTTCACCTGGCCGGCGAAGCGCACGTTCTTCAGCACCTGCGGCGCCGGCTCGAAGACGCGCAATATCTCGCTCGCCTTCCGATTCGTCTGCTTGAGGACCGCGAGCACCTGAAGCGCGGCGACGAGGCCGTCGCCGGTCGTCGCGTAGTCGGTCATCACCACATGGCCCGACTGCTCGCCGCCGAGATTGTGGCCGTTCGAGCGCATATGCTCGACGACATAGCGGTCGCCGACCTTGGTTCGCACGAGGTCGAGGTTGATGCGCTTGAGATGGCGCTCGAGGCCGAAATTGGACATCAAGGTCGCGACCACGCCGCAGCCCTTGAGCTTGCCTTCCCTGGCCCAGGACCCGGCGATCAGCGCCAGGATCTGGTCGCCGTCGATCACCTCGCCCTTCTCGTCGACGACGATCAGGCGGTCGGCATCGCCGTCGAGCGCAATGCCGATATGGGCGCGATGCGTGACCACCTGGGTCTGCAGGTGCTCGGGATGGACCGCGCCGCAATTGCGGTTGATGTTGTAGCCGTCGGGATTGACGCCGACCGAGATCACGGTGGCGCCGAGCTCCCACAGCACGGTCGGCGCCACCTTGTAGGCGGCGCCGTTGGCGCAATCGATCGCGATCTTGAGCCCGTCGAGGCGGAGCCCGCGCGGGAATGATGCCTTGACGAACTCGATGTAGCGGCCGCGCGCGTCCTCGAGGCGCTGCACGCGCCCGAGGCGTTCGGGCTCGGCGAGGCCGGAGTTCGGGCCTTCCTCGATCATCGCCTCGATCCTGCCCTCGACCTCGTCGGAGAGCTTGAAGCCGTCCGGGCCGAACAGCTTGATGCCGTTGTCATCGAAGGGATTGTGCGAGGCCGAGATCATCACGCCGAGATCGGCGCGCAGCGAGCGCGTCAGCATCGCGATCGCCGGCGTCGGCAAGGGGCCGACGGTGACCACGTCCATGCCGACCGAGGAGAATCCCGCGACCAGCGCCGGCTCGAGCATGTAGCCCGAGAGCCGCGTGTCCTTGCCGATGACGACGACATGGCGTCGCTTGTCGGCCGAGGTGAAGTACCGGCCCGTGGCCACGGCTGCGGTGAGCGCGGTGACGGCCGTCATCGGCTCGGTGTTGGACCGGCCGCGGATGCCGTCGGTCCCGAAGAGTTTTCTCGCCATGGCGTCGGTTATAGCCGCCGTTTCGCCATGAGGGGAGCGGGGGCAGGTGCCATTTCCGTGACCGCTTGGGGTGCCCAGGTAGCGTGCCCCATATCTAGTCCTGTTACCGCCGGTGACATCCCAGGGATTGGGGCGAACCCTGTGGATAAGGCCCGCAACGTACTGATGATTCGATGGTTAGCGGCTTGGGAACGGCGAAGGCGGCGGAAGCTTGGCGGCGGAACCGGGAAACGGTCGAAAGGGGCCACAATAGATTGCTAGAAAAAGAAAATTCCCGGTTGAACGCAGCCGAGAGCGAAGGTACTGTCGCAGTTTGAAAATAAGCCGGGTTGACCCGGCCGCCCAACGGCCCGACCTTATGCTTAGCGCAAAGCATTTCCCGGAGCCGTCATGCCCAAAGGTCCCAAAGGTGAGCGCCGTCCAGCCGACGTCATCGGCGCGGCGGTCATGATCGGCCGGATTGCGACAGGGGAACTGACTGAGGCCGAAATCCCCAATGACGGCAAAGACCCCAACGCCAAAGCCCTTGGAAAGAAGGGCGGACAGGCTCGCGCCAAGAGCATGTCGCCCGAGCGGCGGGCGGAGATTGCGAAGAAGGCGGCGGCGAAGCGGTGGGCAAAGTAGAGCGGCCTCCCGCATTGATTTCGGTGACACGTCCCCACACAACCCGGTAGCTTTTCGCTTGCAGGGCGCGTGGGGCAGTTGACAAATAAGTCAACCATAACTATCCTATTGGAGCACGAAGTGCCGGACGGCCCGCTAGTCCGGTTTCACCCCCCGCTTGTCGGCGGCGAGAAGGAGCGCCGCCAGCTCACCATCGCCCGGCCATTAGCCCGGCCTATTCACGAGCGAGCCCGAAAGTCAGTTGGTCAGCAAATTCGATCAATCGCGCGTACGCATTTCGGCCAGTTCGTGAAAGGCGCAAAGATCGACGATTGTCTGTTTATGAAGCGTGTCGAGGATAGGCGCCGCGGCAATTCGAAGTTTGGCCATGAGGTCTGGTCTGTTTCTCCCCGGTTCAAGCCGCAGCATCGTTACTTTGGAATGTTCGCGGGGTGGGACCATCTCGCCATCTTTCGGAAGCAGCCAAGGGACTACTTTGTAAAGGACCCCGAGCTGTGGCACGTCGAAATCGACGAATGCTTGAAGGAGTGGAGCCGGCTTTTCCCCGGACGCCGGCCTTACTCGGGGACGGACTTCTCTCATTACGTGACCAATGGAGAGCACTGTGACGACAGATGGTAAACAGGTCTCAGCCCTCCCCAAGCAGCGTGTCTGGGACGACTACTTTGAGGCTCAGCACACTGCGTATAATTCTATGCGCCAAGCATACAAACTCCGCGCGAGCCAAGGAAACAATCAAGACACTCTCGCTGCTCGTCTCGGAATCGATAAAGGTCTTATTTCGAGGAGACTAAAGGGCGAAGAAAACATGACGCTAAAGATTATGAGCGCCATGGCTTCAGCTATGGACTGCAGGGTATTTGTCGAGTTTCGACCAATCGAAGAAATAGGTCGATCTAACTTCTATGAGGGACCGGGTTGGGGAACGGGCACCGCTTCGCCTCCCCCTCTACGCTTAAAGGAAGACGGAACCGGCTCTAAGTAAATGCCCGCTACGTTTAAAATAAAATCCGTAATAATTTGCGACGATGCGCGTCGCGAAGACAACGGAAAGGAAATATTGGTTGGCGTCTACACATCTGGAATTGTAGTTCCGGCTTTTCCATTCCGCTTGCCGGCGCTGACGGTTCGCATTGTACTGTTCAGTTCAAAAGAAAATTATGAAAACTGCGTCCTCACCATTAGAGGGCCAGATCAAAAAGATTTGGGAATAATGAAAATGGGGAGCTTGAGACTAACCGACTCCCACTTAGCGCAAGTGATAGTGTCAGGTTTCGTCGGCGCGACTTTTGCCGCACCAGGGACCTATCAAATAATGCTTTCCATGGATTCGGAGCCTGAACTCGTCGAGGAGTTCACAGTCGAGGCGCGTGCCGCGCAGGGGGCTCCCCGCACTAAGTGAGATAATTGCTTGACGCTAAGCATATAAGTTCAGATAGTAGGGGCATGAACAAGCTGCCCCTTGAGAAGCGCGTCCAGATCCTCTCGATGCTCTGCGAAGGCAGCAGCATGAGGTCTGTCAGCCGTGTGGTGGACGTGTCGATCAACACGGTCAGCAAGATCCTGGTCGAGGCTGGCGAGGCGTGCGCCGCCTACCACTTCGATGCGGTGCGCGGTCTCAAGTCAAAGCGCATCCAGTGCGACGAGATTTGGAGCTTCTGCTACGCGAAGGAAGCCAACGTCGCTGATGCGAAGGCGGCACCGTTCGATGCGGGCAACGTCTGGACGTGGACCGCGCTCGATGCCGACAGCAAGATGATCGTCAGCTACATGGTCGGCGACCGTGACGCGGAGACTGCTTCCTACTTCATGGATGATCTTCGCGAGCGCGTTGACGGCCGGATGCAGCTGACGACGGACGGTCACAAGAGCTATCTCGATGCCGTCGCCGGCGCGTTCCATGATCGCGCGATCGACTACGCAATGCTGGTCAAACTGTACGTTGATCTCGGTGCCCGTGGTCCCGAGCGGAAGTACAGCCCGGACCCCTGCATCGGTGCGGTGAAGCGGCCGATTGTCGGCAAGCCCGACGAGCGCCACGTCAGCACGTCTTACGTCGAGCGCATGAACCTGAACATGCGGATGGGAATGCGCCGCTTCACGCGCCTAACCAATGCGTTCTCAAAGAAGATCGACAACCATATCCACGCGCTGTCGCTCTATTTCGTTTGGTACAACTTCTGCCGCATCCACAAGTCGCTTCGCGTCACTCCGGCAATGGCTGCCGGCCTCAGCGATACGGTGCGCGACATGGAGTGGATCGTCGCGCTGATCGACGCCCGCGCGAAGAAGCCGAACCGGCCGACGACCTACAAGAAGCACAAGCCTGAGGTTGCGAACCCGTCGAACGCGCAATGGAATTGGTGGCTTGCCAATTCCATTGCTTTAGGCGTCAGGCGCGGACTTGGTGGGCGACCATCTCGTCCCACTTCCCGGTCCAAACAATATCGACCTCGATGGAGCTTGAAACATCTTCGGCTGACACAACGATCGTGAAGCGATACGTGCCGGGGAATTTGAACGCCTCCCGCAAGGTCAACGGCCACGGAACGGTGAAGTTCAACGTGTTGTCTTTGTCGTTGGATTTCACAAAGTCGATATGCCGCGAGATGCCGGCATGGATATCGAACTGACCCAAGGAAAGCGCATATGAGAGGCGTGTTATGCGGAAAGTGGGCTCGCCCTTCGGCTTAAATTCGATCCGTGTCAAAAATGCTACGGCGTTCCTGATCGTCCGTTGCGTTGCTGAGTTCGCGTGAATCCGAACATAGGCAGCCTTGTATTCCTCAATCGTGGCTCCCATCCCGTCCCTGATCTTCTCTGGCGTTTCAACAACGCCGCCTTGATCAGCATCGAAAGTGAGGACTAGGCGCGGCACTAAACGAAGGCGCATCCGGTTCGCATACTCGAGCAGGAAGTAGAGCAAGAGCGCCAAGCCAGCGATCACACCCCATGCCCAATCCGGCACTCCCCACAGCATCAAGTCGCTCCCCGGCGCGACATGCGGAGCGATCCGAACAATGAGGGTGACGGCCGCAATAAGTAGTGGAATCGCCAGGGCGCGCTTGAGCGTAAGCGCTTCGAGAACAGTCTCTCGTCGGTCGCCGAACCACCCCATGCGCCTAGTCTACATCTTGCGGGGGCAATGCGGTGACATACCGGGGATAGCGCGAACCCTGTGGGTAAGTCCCGCAACTCATTGATGATTCGACGGTTTGCGGTTTGAGAACGAACCGGCTGCCAAGGGCTTGCCGAATTACGGCAGAAGAATTGCCGCATTCGCCTGCAAGCCTCTGTCGGAAGGGCCGATTTCAAAGTGAGACACGACCAGAGCGAACGGCGTCTTGACAAACGAGGAATGAGAACAAAGAATGAACATTCCCATGGCGAACCTTCTCTCCTTTTCACCCGGGGCTCCCGGGACCGCTCCCCGTCTCTCCGATCTTCGCCAGAAGATCGAGCGGATGGAGCGTGGCGCGGGGACCGGCGTGCCTGCGGTCCTGCCGCTCGGCATCGAGGCCATCGACAGCCACCTCCCGTTCCGCGGCCTGGCCCTCAAGCGCCTGCATGAGGTTGCCGCGGCCGGCGAGCGCGAGGCGGGGGCGGCGACCGGCTTTCTCCTCTCGCTGGTCATCCGCGTCATGCAGGTCGAGCCCGGCCCGGTCCTCTGGTGCGGGCGGAATCCTGGGCTCTACGCGCCGGCGCTGGCTGCCTACGGCCTCGATCCGGCCCGGCTGATCCTCGTCCGTGCCCGCACCGAGGTCGATCGCCTCTGGGCCTTCGAGGAAGGCCTTCGCACCAAGGGTCTCGCGGTTGCCGTCGCCGAGCTGGAGAAGCCGCTCGACCTTGCCGGCAGCCGCCGGCTCCAGCTCGCGGCGGAGAAGGGCACCACCGGCTTCGCGCTCCGCCTCGATGGCGGCGATGCCGCGGCTTCGGCGGTCGAGACCCGCTGGCGTATCGCGTCGGCGCCGTCGCTGGCGCCGGCGGATGATTCCCAAGGCGTCGGCGATCCGCGCTGGCAGGTCACGCTCGAACGCTGCCGGGGCGGTCGTCCCGGTCACTGGCTGATGGAGAAGAACGATGCGACGGGTGATCTCTCTCTGGCTCCCGCGCTTCGCGACCGACCGGATCTTCCGGCGGGCGCCCGAGTGGCGGGATAGGCCGCTCGCCACCGCGCGCGCCATCGGCGGCCGTCCGCTGGTGGTAGCGCTCGATCGCAACGCGACGCTGCTGGGGCTTGCACCCGGCGAATCCGTCGCCGATGCGCGGGCCCGCGTGCCGGAACTGCATGTCGCGACATCCGATGCCGTCGGCGATGCGCGCGCCCTCGAAGCGCTCGCCGATTGGGCGCAGCGCTATGCACCGATCGTCGCGCTCGACCGCCAGTCGGCGACGGTCTCCGGCAATATCGGCGGCGATGCCGGGCTCTGGATCGATGCCACCGGCTGCGCGCATCTGTTCGGCGGCGAGGAGGCGATGGGGCTCGATCTTCGCCACCGCATGGAGAAGCTGGGCTTCTCAGCCCGCGTCGCCATCGCCGGCACGCCGGGCGCCGCCTGGGCGCTCGCCCGCTATGCCGAAGCCGCCGAAGGCGTGATCGTCGCCGAACCCGAGGCCGAGCGCGCGAAGCTCGCCGGTCTCTCGGTCGCGGCGC
Organism: Alphaproteobacteria bacterium; assembly: GCA_016869375.1. Classification (GTDB taxonomy): domain Bacteria; phylum Pseudomonadota; class Alphaproteobacteria; order SHVZ01; family SHVZ01; genus SHVZ01. The sequence continues at coordinate 10,596 of VGEH01000150.1, forward strand.
TGCGCCTGCCGGCCGTCATCGTCAGCGCGCTGATGCGGCTCGGCCTCAAGCGCATCGAGGATCTCGCCGCCGCGCCGCGGGCGCCGCTGGTCGCGCGCTTCGGCGAGGTGCTGTCGCGCCGCCTCGACCAGGCGCTCGGCATGGTCGAGGAGCCGTTCTCGCCGGTGCGCCCGGCGCCGGCCTTCCGTGCGCGTCTCGTCTTCCCCGACGGTATCGGCAATCCCGAGGATCTGGCGCTTGCCGCTCATCGCCTCTGCGAGCGGCTGTCGGGACCGCTCGACCAGGCGCAGAAAGGCGTGCGCAAGCTCGAGCTCGCCGCCTACCGCCTCGATGGCGAGGTCGGCAGGATCACCGTCGGCTTCGGCCGTGCGGTGCGCGATCCCGACCGCATGTATCGTCTCCTCCGCGACCGCATCGAGCAGATCGATCCGGGGCCGGGTGTCGAGGTCGCGATCCTCTCCGCGCTCATCGCCGAGCCGACCATCGCCGTGCAGACGCCGCTGCTCGCCGACGCGCGCGAGGCCGGCGACGATGTCGCGGGCCTGGTCGATCGCCTCGCCGGCCGGCTGGGCGAGACCAATGTCCACGCGCTCGCGCCGGTCGACAGCCACCTGCCGGAGCGCGCGCAGAAGCGCCGCGCACCGCTCACCGCAGCGAAGAAGGATGTGTGGCGGACAGCCCGCCGCCGGCCGCAGCGTCTGCTCGACCGGCCGGAGCCGCTGCAGGACACGCTGGCGCTGCTGCCCGACCATCCGCCGGCGCGCTTCCGCTGGCGCGGCCGCACGCATCGCGTCGTCCGCGCCGACCCGGCCGAACGCATCGCCGATGAATGGTGGCGCGAGCGGAAGCCGACCCGCGACTATTTCCGCGTCGAGGACGAGGATGGCCGCCGCTTCTGGCTCCGCCGCGACGGGTTGACTGAGGACGGGGACACGCCAAGCTGGTCGATGCACGGGTTGTTCGCGTGAACGAAGAAAGGGGAGGGAAACATGACGGGCAAAAGGACACCGGGAATCCCGGATGTGCTCGCACGGCTGATGGAGGAGATGGAGCAGAGCCCATCAGGATCTGAATCTTCGCATCCGCTCGATGAAGCCTTGCGCGAGGTAAAGGCCAGGACCGACGCGCTGAAGGGCAAGGACGGAGCCGATGCGCGGCGTCAGCGCGGACAGATCCTGATGGAGGCGCTGGCAACGGCCTCGGCGAAGACGAAGCCTCTCGATGCCGAGATTGGCAAGGCGTCACCGCCGATCGCTGCCGGCAGCAAGCCCGTGCTCGATCTCCCCGACAAGGCGACGCTGCAAGAGGGCCCGGTCGAGCTGCTGGTCGAACGCTACGCGACCATTGCCGCTGCCGCGCATCAGGCGATCGAGAGCGGGAAAGTCACCCGCTACTGATCGGCCCCCATCGAGTGGTCCAGATGGAATGTTAGTTCAGAGTTGGCCGTTGCGCTAGTTGGAGCGTGGCCGGCGAAGCCGATCGGCGTAGCGCAGCCGGCCATGCGGCGAATGCAGGCACGAACACTTCCGGTGCAGGCGGTTTGTAGCCGAGCGATTCATGCGG
>VGEH01000151.1 GCA_016869375.1 Alphaproteobacteria bacterium
GTCTGGCAGAGTGCCGCCGGGCTCAAATCGACTTCACGGACGGCATGGCTACGATCCCAGAGCTCATCCCGCGATCAGACTGGGCCCTGTTCCTGGACATCGACGGAACACTGCTCGACCTCGCCGAGACGCCGACGGCGGTGGTCGTCCCCAATGGCCTGCTTTCTGCGTTGGTGCGCGCCGGCAAGGCGCTCGACGGCGCGCTGGCGCTGGTCAGCGGTCGCGCCGTCGCCGACATCGACACGCTTTTCCATCCGGTCCAGTTTCCGGCCGCGGGCATCCACGGCTTCGAACTCCGGCCGAGGACCGGAGCGCCGCGCCGCGTTGCGCCGCTGATGAGCGAAGAGCAGCGACTCAAGCTGGCCGGCTGCGCACTCGGGCTCGACGGGGTCATCGTCGAGGACAAGGCTGCGGCGGTCGGTCTCCATTATCGCCTGGCGCCGGACGTGCGCGACGTGCTCGCGCGCCGCATCGAGGCCGTGCTCGCAGAGGAAGATCTCCAGGACTTCAGCATGCGTCCCGGCAAGATGCTGTGGGAGGTACGCCGCAACGGCATCGACAAAGGCAAAGCGGTCGAGGCCTTCATGGCGAGCAGGCCTTTCGCCGGACGTGTCCCGGTTTTCGTCGGCGACGACGAGACCGACCTCGACGGTTTCGCCGGCGCGCGCCGCCTCGGCGGATTCGCGCTGCCCGTCCGCGACCTGATGCCCGGCCCCGGCTTCGCCGGCCCGCCCGAGGTCAGGGCTTGGCTCGCCGAGCTTCCGTCGCATCTCGAGAAGGTTACGGCATGAGCTCGGAGAGTCTCGATCTCGCCGCCATCGGCAACTGCGCCATCGCCGCGCTGATCGATCGCGAAGGGCGTATTGTCTGGTGGTGCATGCCGCGGCTGGACGGCGATCCGGTGTTCTGCAATCTGCTCGCCGGCAATGCCGAGTGGGGATTCGCCGACGTGACCGTCGCTGACCAGGTCGAGGTCAGGCGGAGCTACCTGCGCAACACGGCCATCCTGGAGACGGTCCTGGTCGACAGGAACGGAGCCGAGATCCGCGTAACCGACTTCGCTCCCCGGTTCAGGAACCAGCGCCGCGACTTCCGGCCGATCATGCTGGTGCGGCGTATCGAGCCGGTGAAGGGCCGCGCTCGCATCCGCCTCCGTATCCGCCCGCGCTTCGACTACGGCGCGACCGTGCCGCGACAGGTGCTGGGGAGCAATCATATCCGCTATGCCGGCGACGACATGGCGCTGCGCGTGACCACCGACGCGCCGGTTTCGTACATCGATCGCGAGTCGATGTTCGTGCTCGACCAGCCGATCAATCTGATCTTCAGCCAGGACGAGAGCTTCGAGGCCTCGATCTCCCACACCGCCCGTGATCTCCTCGAGCGCACGCATGAATACTGGCTGGAATGGGTTCGCGACCTCGCGATCCCCTTCGAATGGCAGGACGCCGTGATCCGAGCGGCGATCACGCTCAAGCTCTGCGAGTTCGAGGAGACCGGCGCCATCGTCGCCGCGCTGACGACCTCGCTGCCGGAGCATGCCAACAGCGGACGCAACTGGGACTACCGGTTCTGCTGGCTGCGCGACACCTATTTCGTCGTCCACGCGCTCAACCGGCTCGGCGCCACCAAGACGATGGAAGACTACCTCGGCTACATCGCCTCGGTCGCCGCGAGCGAGCCGGCGATGCAGTTGAAGCCGGTCTACGGCATCGTCCCAGACCAGCCGCTTACCGAGCACGTCGTCGAGGCGCTGATCGGGTATCGCGGCATGGGGCCGGTCCGCGTCGGCAACCAGGCGGCTGAGCAGGTGCAGAACGACGTCTATGGCAGCGTCATCCTGGCGGCGGCGCAGATGTTCTTTGACACACGACTGCCTCGGCCCGGCGGCCCGGCGCTCTTCGCGGAGCTGGAGCGCCTCGGCGAGGTCGCGTCACGCGTCGCGCTCGAGCCCGATGCCGGTATCTGGGAGTTCCGCGGCCGCGCGCGCGTGCACACGCACTCCGCGGCGATGTGTTGGGCCGGCGTCGCTCGGCTCGCCAAGATCGCTGCGCATATCGGCCTCGACGACCGCGCCGCCCGTTGGCGGAACGAAGCCGCGCGCATCCGCAAGGCGATCCTCGATCAGGCCTGGTACGAGAAGGAGAACACCTTCGTCGACAGCTTTGGCGGCACCGACATCGATGCCAGCCTGCTTCTCCTTCAGGAGATCGGGTTCCTGACCGCCGACGATCCGCGCTTCGCCGGCACGCTTGCCACGGTCGAACGAAAGCTCCGCAAGGGACGCCAGATCTTTCGCTACGACACCCCCGACGACTTCGGCAGGCCGGCGACTTCCTTCACTGTCTGCACCTTCTGGTACATCGATGCGCTGGTCGCGGCGGGGCGGCGCGAAGAGGCGCGCTCGCTGTTCGAAGAGACGCTGACCTGGCGCACGCCGCTTGGTCTGATGTCCGAGGACCTCGACCCGCACACCGGCGAGCTTTGGGGAAATTTCCCGCAGACCTACGCCATGGTCGGCCTGATCAATTCGGCGATGCGGCTCTCCAAGACATGGGAGGAAGCGTTTTGGCGAGGCTCGTGATCGTCTCCAATCGTGTCGCGATTCCCGGCGACCGGGCGCTCAAGGCAGGCGGGCTTGCCGTCGCGCGGAAGGAGTCGCTCGGGCCGACCGGTGGGCTCTGGTTCGGCTGGAGCGGCCAGATCGTCGCCAAGCCGCCGGCCAATCCGAAGCGCATCAGCGCCGAGGGCATGGACTATGCGGCGCTCGATCTCTCGCCCGAGGAGCACGAGACCTATTACGCCGGCTTCTCGAATGCGACCCTATGGCCGCTCTTCCACTACCGGCTCGGGCTTATTGACTTTCGCCGTGCACAGCTGAAGGGCTATCTGGCCGTCAACGCGCGCTACGCGCAGGCCCTCGTTGAGCTGATCCGTCCCGACGACACGATCTGGGTCCACGACTATCACTTCATCCCGCTGGCAGAGATGCTGCGACGCCTCGGCGTCAAGAACCCGATCGGCTTCTTCCTGCACATCCCGTTCCCGGCGCCGGAGGTTCTCTCGGCGCTGCCAGGACACGAGCAGCTGACGCATTCGCTTCTTGCCTACGACCTCGTCGGCTTCCAGACCGAGATAGATCGTCATGCTTTCGAGCGCTGTGTCATCGAGCATGGGCAGGGCACGCTCGACGAAACCGGGCGGTTGGTCTCCGGCGAGCGACGCGTGACGACCGGCGCCTATCCGGTCGGCATCGATGTCGACGAGTTCGCCGGCTGGGCGGAGAAGAACGCGAGCAGCCGGGAGACGAAGAACCTCGTCGACAGCCTGAGCGGGCGCAAGCTCATGATCGGCGTCGATCGCCTCGATTATTCGAAGGGTATCCCGAAGCGGTTCGAAGCTTTCGAGGAGCTGCTCGGCACTTGGTCCAAGCATCGCCGCAACGTCACCTTCCTGCAGGTGGCGCCGATCTCGCGCGGCGAGGTCGCGCAGTACCGGTCGCTGCGCCGCGAGCTCGAGGCGCTGGCCGGCCGTATCAACGGCAAATATGCCGAGGTCGACTGGACCCCGGTCCGCTACATCAACAAGCCGGTGGCGCGGCCGACGCTCGCGGGCTTCTACAGACATGCGCGGATCGGCCTCGTGACGCCCGTGCGCGACGGCATGAACCTGGTCGCCAAGGAGTACGTCGCCGCACAGAACCCGGAAGATCCGGGTGTGCTCGTTCTCTCCCATCTGGCCGGCGCCGCGCATGAGCTTCAGGCGGCCCTGCTGGTCAATCCGTTCGATGTCGAGAGCGTCGCCGAGGCCATCCATCGCGGCCTCGTCATGCCGCTTGAGGAACGGCGCGAGCGCTGGGCCGAGATGCGAACCGTGCTCGGCCACACGACCCAGCAGGACTGGACCCGGCGCTTCCTCGCCGCCCTGGGGGCGGCACGCGAGACGTTGCCTGCCGATGCCGCCGCGTGACGCCGATTGACCGCGCCGTCCGGACGCCTCATTTTATGACTGACCAGTCAGTCATAAATGATTCGTGCCGCTTCAACCTCCGGCCGGCGCGGCCGGCCTCGGAAGATCGCCAGCCCCGACGACCTTCTCGCCGCCGCGCTTCGCGTCTTTTCCGAGAAAGGCTTCGCCGCCGCGCGCCTTGATGATGTAGCGCGCGAGGCCGGTGTCTCGAAGGCGGCGCTCTATCTCTATTTCGAGAGCAAGCAGGCGATCTTCGAGGCGCTGGTGCGCTCGGCCGTGCTGCCCAATGTCGAGCGCTTCGAGCGGCTGGTCACGGAGTGGCGCGGCAGTGCCGCGGATCTTCTGAAAAACGTCGTCCGGGCCATCGCCGGCATCGTCGTCCAGAGCGAGCTCGCGGCGTTCCCGAAGCTGATCATCGCCGAGGCCTCCAACTTCCCCGATCTGGCGCGCTTCTATCGCGGCGCGGTAGTCGAGCGTGTGCTCGGGGTCCTCGCCTCGATCATAAGGCGCGGCGTCGAGACCGGCGAGTTCCGCCCGACCGATCCCAATCTCGCCGCGCGCCTGGTGATCGCGCCCATGCTGTTCACGGCGCTCTGGAAGACATGCTTCGCGCGCTATGACGAGAAACCGTTCGATCCGGCGCCGCTGCTCGAGCTTCATGTCGACACGCTGCTGAGGGGGCTCGCATGAGATACGTGCTCTTCCTTGCCGTCACGCTTGCGCTCGTTGCCTGCGACGATGTGCCGAAGAATCGCGGCTATCTCGGCTACGTCGAAGGCGAACGTCTCGCTATTGCCGCACCGGAAGGGGGCTGGATCGAGGAGCTGTTCGTCGCCGAGGGCGACGCGGTCGCGCTCGGGCAGAAGCTGTTTCGCCTGGAGGCGAAGCGCGAGACGACGCAACGCGACGAAGCCAAGGCGCGTCTCGACCAGGCGGCGGCGCAGCTCGCCAATCTCCTGACCGGCAAGCGCGCCGACGAGATCAGGGCGGTCGAAGCGCAGATCGCGGAAGCCCAGGCTAATCTCGGCCTGGCGCGGCGCGAGCTCACGCGCCAGCTGGAGCTGGCGAGCTCTCCCGCCGCGAACCCGCGCAACCTCGATCAGGCGCGCGCCAGCTTCGGTGTCGAGCAGGCGCGGCTGGCGGAGCTTCAGGCCCAGCTCCGCGTCGCGCGGCTGCCGGCGCGCGAGGACGAGATCGCAGCAGGCCGTGCGCAGATGGAAGCCGCCGCGGCGCAGCTCGCCGAGGCCGAGATCCGGCTTGCCGACCGGACCATCTCCGCCCGTGCCGCCGGGCGGGTCGAGCGCCTGGTGCGGCGTGCCGGCGAGTTCGCGCCATCGGGCGGGACCGTGGTGAGCCTGCTGCCGCCGGAGAGCGTGCATGTGCGCGTCTATGTTCCGGAGCGCGACCTGGCGCAGCTCCGCATCGGAAGCCGGCTAGGTATCGCCTGCGACAGTTGCGCCAAGGACCTCGCAGCGCAGGTCATCTTCGTCGCCGGCGAGGCGGAGTTCACGCCGCCGGTGCTCTACGCGATCGAGAGCCGGCAGAAGCTGGTCTATCTGGTGAAGGCGCGCCCGGCGGCCACCGGCCTCAAGCCGGGACAGCCGATCGAAGCGCGGTTGCTCCCGTGACAGCGCTCGCCATCGATGTCGAAGGCCTGACCAAACGTTTCTCAGGCCGCACGGTCGTCGACAACGTCTCGCTCAAGGTTCCGGAAGGCGAGGTCTGGGGATTCCTCGGTCCCAATGGCAGCGGCAAGACCACGACCATCCGCATGCTCTGCGGCCTGCTCAAGCCCGATGGCGGAAGCGGCACCTGCCTCGGCCTGGACATCGTGAGCGAGGCGGAGGCGATCAAGCGCCAGGTCGGCTACATGACTCAGCGCTTCAGCTTCTACGAGGACCTGACGGTCAAGGAGAACCTCGATTTCGTCGCGCGTCTCTACGCGCTGCCGGACCGCCGCAAGCAGGTCGAGGTGACGATGGAGCGCGTGGGCCTGGCGCCGCGGCGGAATCAGCTCGCGGGATCGCTCTCCGGCGGCTGGAAGCAGCGCCTCGCGCTCGCCGCCTGCATGATGCATACGCCGAAGCTCCTGTTGCTCGACGAGCCGACCGCCGGCGTCGACCCGCAGGCACGGCGCGAGTTCTGGGAGCAGATCCATGCGCTCGCGCGCGACGGCGTCACCGTGCTGGTCTCGACCCACTACATGGACGAGGCCGAGCGCTGCGACCGCATCGCCTATATCGCCTATGGCAAGCTGCTCGCCATCGGCACGGTCGAGGAGGTGGTCGCCGGCGCCAGGCTCTCGACCTGGATCGCGACCGGTCCTGGCCGCAACGACGTCGCGCTCCGCCTTGCCGGGGTTCCGGGCATCGCCACCGCCGTCTTCGGTCCATCCCTGCATGTGAGCTCGACCGATGCGGAAGCTCTTCGCCGCGCCATCGAGCCTTACCGCAACGATCCCAGGCTCACCTGGCGCGAGGCACAGCCGAGCCTTGAGGATGTCTTCATCCACCTGATCGAAAGCGCCACGGCGGCTCGCGGGAAGGCGGCGTGATGCTCGCCGCGCTCGCCCGCGTCGTCGCCATGACGCTGAAGGAGCTGACCCAGCTCAGGCGAGACCGGCTGACTTTCGGCATGATCCTCGGCGTGCCGGTGATGCAGCTGCTGATCTTCGGCTACGCGATCAACGCTGACCCGAAGCATCTGCCGACCGCCCTCATCTCGCGCGATCCCGGCCAGATCGAGCGCAATATCGTCGGTGCGCTGGAGCGTTCGGGATACTTCCGCGTCGTTGCCCAGGTCTCGGGCGAGGCGGATGCAGAGCGCCTGGTCGCCGAGGGCGACGTCGCCTTCGTCGTGACCATCCCGGACGGCTTCACCCGCGATCTTCTCAAGGGGGAGCGACCGCAGCTCCTGATCGAGGCCGACGCCACCGACCCGGCCGCTACCTCGAATGCCGTGGCGGCGCTGGCGCAGCTTCCGCGCACAGCCTTGCGTCACGACCTGCCAAACCTGGTCGAGCAACCAGGTTTCGAGGTGGTCGTCCATCGTCGCTACAACCCGGAAGGCCTGTCCGCCTACAACATCGTGCCCGGACTGCTCGGCGTCATCCTGACCATGACCATGGTGCTGATGACCTCGCTCGCGGTCACGCGCGAGACCGAGCGCGGCACGATGGAGAACTTGCTGGCGATGCCGCTGCATCCGGCCGAGGTCATGGCCGGCAAGGTACTGCCCTACATCGTCATCGGCTATGTCCAGGTTGCGGTCGTCCTGCTCGCCGCCAAGTTCCTCTTCCAGGTGCCGATGCTGGGCTCCATCGGCTTGCTGACCACCGCGCTGCTCGCCTTCCTGCTCGCCAATCTTGCCGTCGGGCTTACCTTCTCGGCGATCGCGCGAAATCAGCTGCAGGCGATGCAGATGACGTTCTTCTTCTTTCTGCCCTCGATCCTGCTCTCGGGCTTCATGTTCCCGTTCCGCGGCATGCCGGACTGGGCGCAGGTGATCGGCGAAGTGCTGCCGCTGACGCACTTCCTCCGTATCGTCCGCGGCATCCTGCTCAAGGGGAACGGCGCGCCTGAGATCTGGCCCGAGGTCTGGCCGCTGCTGATCTTCGCCTCCGTCGCGTGGACGGTGGCTATTCTCCGCTATCGACGGACCCTGGATTGATCTCGGTCTCCTCGAAATGCGTCACGAGGCGCGTGAGGAGGTCGAGGAAGACCCGGCGTTCGTCCGCGTTCAGCGCCGCCAGCAGGGTGTTCGAGGTGCCGGCCGACTTTTGCTGGACCTGCTGCAGCATGCTGTCGCCATCCCCTGTCAGTGCCAGCACGCGCCTGCGCCGGTCGGCCTCGCCGACGTCGCGGGCGACGAGGCCGCGGCTCTCGAGCGTCTGCACCACGGTGCCGGTGGTCGAGCGGTCGAGGCGGAGCAGCTTCGCCAGCGTCACCTGGTCGATCCGGGGGTAGCGCTTCAGGATGTAGAGCACACCGAACTGAGTGTTGGTGAGGCCGAGATCGCCGGCATGAGCCTGGAACACCGAGATGGTGATCTGGTGGGCGCGCCGGATCATGAAGCCCGGCCGGCCATAGAGCTCCGCCAGCCGCTCGGGCGCGGTCGTCAGCGGATCGTCTTCCAGGTCGATCGACATGATCGGAACCTAGTCGGGCCTCAGCGAAGGATCAACAGCACGACGCTGCCGGCGACCAGGAGGATGCCGAGGGTTTCGCCCGCCGTCGCCCGCTCGCGGAAGATGAGATGCGAGGCGAGGTAGGTGAACACCAGCTCCACCTGCCCGAGCGCGCGCACCAGCGCCGCATTCTCGAGCGTCATGCCAAAGAACCAGCCGCAGGATCCGGCGACGGACAGGAGGCCGACCGGGAAGGTCCTGGGCCAGAGGCGGAAGACCTCGGCGATCTGTTTCGGATCACGGAGCAGCAGGTAGACGGCCATCATGGCGGCCTGCATCGCGGTGATCGAGGCGAGCGTGACCGCGGCGCGCTCGAGCTCGTTGCCTTCAGGCAGCGCCAGCGCCGAGGCTCGGATCGCGACCGCGCAGATGCCGAAGAGCGTGCCGGATCCCAAGCCCACCAGCGCCGCCTTGCGCGTCCCCTCGTCAGCCCATGAGCCGGCGCCGGCCGCGGCCGCCCGCGACATCACGACGATGCCGATGAAGCCGATCATGATCGCGCCCCAGCCCCAGAAGTCGAGATGCTCGCCGAGGATGAGCACGGCGAGCAGCGCCGCCTGGATCGTCTCGGTCTTCGAATAGGTCGTGCCGACGACGAAGCTCCGATAGGTGAAGGCGCGGATCAGCAGCGAGGTCGCGGCGATCTGGGTCAGGCCGCCGATGGCGCCGTAGCTCAGCGAGGCCGCGTTCGGCATCGGGAGATCGCGGCCGAATCCGTTCGACAGCAGCACGAGCAGCAGGATTGCGATCGGAAAGCCGTAGACATAACGGATGAAGTTGGCGCCTTCGGCCGAAAGCGACTTGGTCAGCCGCTTCTGCAGGGCCGTGCGCAGGCACTGCAGGAACGCCGCCGCGATCGTCACCGGTATCCAGAGATCCGCCATCTGCCGCCCCTAGGGAAGGGGCGGCAGACTAGGAGCGCGATGCGCTTCCGCCAAGTGCGTCGTGTCTAATCCCCACACGTTGCGCGGGGGAGGAGGCAAGAGGTCAGCGGTTCAGCAGGTTCCTCAGCGTGCCGAGCGGATTCTGCGAGGCTGGTGCCTGTTGCTGCTGGCCGGCGGCCGGCGGCTGCGCCGGCTGGCTCGCCGCACCCGGCAACGGCACGCCCGGGATCGCCGGGATCGCCCCTTTCAGCGTATCGAGCGCGCGCGATGGGTCGACGCGGATCAGCGCCGCCAGGTCAGGCCGGTAGCTGAGATTGTCCCAGGGTCCCTTGATGTCGACCGGCACCATGATGCCGAAGGCCTGCATCTGTCCGCCCTGGCCCTCGGTCGACATCACCGCCTTGGGCTCGACGCGGTAGTCGAGCGACTTCTTCGGCAGGTCGACCGTGCCCTTGCCCTCGACGCGGAGCAGCGGCGATTTGAGCGCGAAGTCGTTGTTGCGGACGATGCCCTGCTGGATCGTGTAGGTGCCGCCGAGCTCGGAGAAGTCGGTCTTCTGCGTCTCGCGCGCGCTCGAGTCGGTGAAGGCGCTGGTGATGTTCCGCACCATCGCCGCAAGGTTGATGCCCTTGATCGCGCCGTCGGTGAAGGCGGCCTTGCCCTGGCCGGCCAGGGCGGAGACCATCTCCTTCTGCGAGCGGCCGCGCGCGGTGACCTGGCTTTCGGTGCCGAAGGTGCCAGTCAGGCGCTCGAATTCGGCGGCGGCCTTGAGGATCGGCTCGGCCTGCACGCCGGCGAGGGTGAGGCGCGCCTCGACCGCCGGGACCTGGCCGGAGCCGTCGAGGACGACGCGGGCCTGACCGCTTCCCTGGTAGAGCGCGAGCTCGGTCAGGTCGAGCGTGAGCTTGCCATCGCGGAGCTGGCCTTTGATCACGCCCTTGCCGATCTCGATCTTGCGGATGACGAGGCCGCCAACCGTGAGGTCCAGATCCGCGTTCGCAGCACGGAAAGGCGAGAGGTCGATCGGGTCTTCGCTCCAGCCCTGCTGGCCGCCTTGCGTGCCGGCGGAACCGCTCCGCTGCGCCGGGGCTTCCGGCGGCAGGTACGGATTGATGTCGAGCTTCTCGACCGCGAGCTTCGCTGTCAGGTGCGGCTTGGCGGCGGCGGTATCGACGATGATGTCGCCTGAGCCCTTGAGTTGGTCGAGCGACACCTTGGCGCCGGTGAAGGACGACTTCGCTCCCTGTCGCTCGATCTTTCCCGAGATCGCGAGCGCGCCCATCGTGTTCGGCCGCGCGTTGATCGGACTGCCGACCCAGGTGGCGAGATCCTTGACCGAGGGAATCGCGAGGTCGACATCGCCCTGGGCGCGGCCGGTGGTCGTCGCCTGGCCCTTGAAGCTCAGCTTGATCGGATCGCCGCCGAGCTGCAGCGAGATGCCGGCCAGCTGCCCGGCCATGAGCGCGCGCGGCTTGTCGACGTCGAGCTTCACGGTCAGCGCCTTGCCATGCCAGGTGGCGCCGCCGTCGAGCTTCATCGGCTTGTCGAGATCGGGCAGGTCGAGCGTGGCGTTGATCGCGGTCAGCTCTTCCTTGGTATTGCTGCGCGCATCGATATAGGTGACGCGACCGTCCTTGAGCCTGACCTCGCCGAGGCGGATGTCGCCCGGCGCGCCGGACGGCGCGCTCGCCGAGGGCGTCGAGGCAGCGGCGGGCTGCGTGCCGAAGACCCAGTTGCCGCGGCCTTGGCGGTCGATCTCGAGCACGATCACCGGCTCCTCGAGCACGAAGCTGTCGATCTCGAGCCTGCCGCGGAGCAGAGGCATCAGCTTGACCGCGACCTTGAGGCTCTTGAGCTGCGCCATCTGTGGGGTCGAGGCGCCCTGGGCGTTGGCGAAACTGACGTCCTTCGCTTCGATCGCAACCGAGGGGAAGAGCGCGAGGCTCATGCCGCCCTTGATCGCGAGCGCGCGGCCCGTCGCCGCCTGGGCGCGGGCCTCGATCTGGTCCTTGTAGACCGAGACCGGAATTAAGAAGGGCGCGGCGATCGCCGCCACGATGACGAGGGCGATGAGCGCGGCGACGGCGATGAGAAGCTTCTTCATGGTCTTCTCCTTAGGCGGCGCGAAGGCCGGCGGCGGTCAGCGCCGCGCGGGCTTCGAGGTTGACGGCGAATTGGGTCGAGAAGAAGGCGCGTGCCGGCGCCCAGTAGCGGAGTGCCAGAGTCACCTCGAGGGAGGAAAAGGATTTGACGCCGACTTCCGGCGCCGGCTCTTTCACTACCTGCGGCACCTGCGCGATCGCGCCTTTCACGGCGCGGATGGCAGCGGCGATATCCTGGTCCGGCGCGATGCTGAGCGTGTGCTCGACGATGCGGTGGCCGCGCGAGTTGACCAGGATCTCGCCGACGATCTGCCGGTTCGGCACCATGATCCGTTCGCCGTCCTCGCCGACGAGGAAGGTAGCGGCGAGCGTGATGTCTTCGACCACGCCCGAGATGCTCTTGATCGTGACGGTATCGCCGATGGCGAAGGGTCGGGTCAGGATCAGCGTCAGCCCGGCGCCGTAGTTGGAAAGCGGACCTTGGATGGCCACCGTGGCGCCGAAGGCGCCGGCGCCGAGGAGCGCGATCAGCGGCGCGATCGAGATGCCGAAATTGCCAAGCGTGGCGATGATCACCATCGCCAGGATCAGGATGCGGACGACGTTGGCAGCGAAGTTGCTGATCGTCGCGTCGAGTCCGTTGCGTAGCCCGAGGCGCACGACGAGACCGGCGACCCATTGCGCGACCTTGAGGCCAATAAGAAAGAAGACGATCGCGCCGATGATCTGGAAGCTGTAGGCGACCAGGAAGGCGGCGGCGACGTCCCACCACTTGCTGATCGTGGCGATCTGCTGGTCCATGAACACATCGCTCCCGGCCTACGGTACGTAGATACGCCGGATTGTGACCCCAGGCCGCCTCGAGGTCCAGGCGTCCCGCGCGGCCGACGCCCTAGCAGGCTGTTGAAGAATCTCGCCGAAGCGTGATGAGAGTGGTCTGTCGCGGCGGGCGGGATCTGGGCAGGCTCTGGTTTCGTCCGATCTCACTGACGTCCAGGCGACCG
>VGEH01000152.1 GCA_016869375.1 Alphaproteobacteria bacterium
GATCTGGATCACCTGGCCCATCGCAGTCTCACTGCTCATCGTTTGCTCCTTCACTCTAGAAGAAGCCACCATTCCCGAAAGTGCGAAAGATTCTGTACGTTATCCTCCGGCCTCTTCCTGCTCAACCGCAACGAGGACGTCTCCGTCTTCGACTTCTTCACGGAGATCGACGATTTCGCGCCCTGGCTCTCACCCGGGCATCCGCTCGCCGCCGCGGATCCGGAGCCCGGTCTCGGGGTGCTCTACCGGCGCCATATCCGGCTCCAGCCGGCGCTTCAGGCCGAGGTCGACCGGCTCGCCGCCGAGATGCTCGGCAGCCGTCCGCGGATCGCGGTGCATTACCGCGCCCAGGGTGTGCCGAAAATTCTCGAATCCTCGGACAAGCAGATGATGTTGCCGGAGGCGCTCACCGGCACGGTCGATGCCTTCCTGCAGGCGGTGCCCGATGGCGGCGTCTACCTGATGACCGATTTCGCGCCGGCCGTCGGCTTCTTCCGCGAGCGCTACGGCGACCGCGTCGCCTGCCGCGACGTCATCCGCGTCGAGACCCACGAGCAGCACTCGGTCGAGATCCATCTGCAGCATGACGGCCGGCAGCTCGCTCACGACATCATTGTCGACAGCTATCTGGCGGCGCGCTGCAACGCCTTCATCGGCGACGGCGCTTCAGGCGTGTCTCAGGCGATCACGCGGATCAAGGAGTGGCCGCCCGGCACCTGGGCCCTGCTGCGCCCGGGCGGCATGGCCGGACCGGGCCAGGTGCGCCGGCACTCCGACCCGTCGCCCTGGTGGAACCCGACGAGCTAGCTAGGCCGCCTGCTTCGCGCTTTCGGCGATCGCCGCCTGCGCCGCGGCCAAGCGCGCGATCGGCACGCGATAGGGCGAGCACGACACGTAGTCGAGGCCGATCTTGTCGCAGAAGCGGATAGAGGCTGGGTCGCCGCCATGCTCGCCGCAGATGCCGAGCTTGATGTCGGGGCGCGACTTGCGCCCGCGCTCGGCGGCGATCTCCATCAGCTCGCCGACGCCCTCGATGTCGATCGAGACGAAGGGGTCGGTCTCGAAGATGCCCTTGTCCTGATAGGTCTTCAGGAACGAGCCGGAATCGTCGCGCGAGAGGCCGAAGGCCGTCTGCGTCAGGTCGTTGGTGCCGAAGGAGAAGAACTCGGCCGACTCGGCGATCTCCTGCGCGCGCAGCGCGGCGCGCGGCAGCTCGATCATCGTACCGGTGAGATAGGGGACCTTCGTGCCGCTCTCCTTCGCCACCTGGCCGGCGACCCGGTCGATCATCGTCTTCAGGATGTCGAGCTCCTTCTTGGTCGCGATCAGCGGGATCATGACCTCGGGCAGCACCGTCTCGCCCGACTCCTTCGAGACCGCCGCGACCGCCTCGAAGATGGCGCGCGCCTGCATCTCGTAGATCTCCGGGTAGGAGATGCCGAGGCGGCAGCCCCGATGACCGAGCATCGGATTGGTCTCCTTGAGCTCGATCGCGCGCTGGCGCAGCGTCTCGGCCGAGGCGCCGGAGGCCTTCGCCACCTCCTCGATCTCCGCCTCGGTATGCGGCAGGAATTCGTGCAGCGGCGGATCGAGGAGCCGCACCGTCACCGGCAGGCCGCGCATGATGCGGAAGATCTCGCTGAAGTCCTCCCGTTGCATCGGCAGGATCTTGGCGAGCGCGGCGCGGCGGCCTTCGGTGGTCGTCGCCATGATCATCTCGCGCACCGCGACGATGCGGTCGGATTCGAAGAACATGTGCTCGGTGCGGCAGAGCCCGATGCCTTCGGCGCCGAACTGGCGCGCGGTGCGGGCATCGGTCGGCGTGTCGGCGTTGGTGCGGATCTTGAGGCGCCTGAGACCGTCGGCCCATTCCATCAGCGTGGCGAAGTCGCCGGAGAGCTCCGGCTGGATCGTCGGCACCTCGCCGACGAAGACCTCGCCGGTGCCGCCGTCGATGGTCAGGATGTCGCCTTCCTTTACCGTGGTGCCACGGACCAGGAGCTGCTTCTTCGCATAGTCGACACGAAGCTCGCCGGCGCCGGAGACGCAGGGCCGGCCCATGCCGCGCGCTACGACGGCGGCGTGGCTGGTCATGCCGCCGCGCGTGGTCAGGATACCCTCCGCGGCATGCATGCCGTGGATGTCCTCAGGACTCGTCTCGATGCGGGTCAGCAGCACGCGCTCGCCCTTGGCGGCGCGCGCCTCGGCCTCGTCGGCGGAGAACACGACCTTGCCCGAGGCGGCGCCCGGCGAGGCCGGGAGCCCGCGCGCGAGCACGGTCTTCTTCGCCTTGGGATCGAGGGTCGGGTGCAGGAGCTGGTCGAGCGATCCGGGATTGATGCGGCCGACCGCTTCCTTGCGGTCAATCAGGCCTTCCGAGACCATGTCGACCGCGATCTTGAGCGCCGCCTTGGCCGTGCGTTTCCCTGAGCGCGTCTGCAGCATGAACAGCTTGCCGCGCTGGACCGTGAACTCGATGTCCTGCATGTCGCGGTAGTGCTTCTCGAGCTGGCCGCGCACCGTGTCGAGCTGCCTGAAGACCTCCGGCATCGCCTCTTCCATCGCCGGCAGCGTCGAGAGGTTCGCCTGCTTGCCGGCGATGGTCAGTTGCTGCGGCGTGCGGATGCCGGCGACCACGTCCTCGCCCTGGGCGTTGACCAGGAACTCGCCATAGAAGCGACGATCGCCGGTCGAGGGGTCGCGGGTGAAGGCGACGCCGGTCGCGCAATCGTCGCCCATGTTGCCGAAGACCATGGCCTGGACGTTGACCGCCGTGCCCCAGGATGCCGGAATGTCGTGCAGGCGGCGATAGACGATGGCGCGCTGGTTCATCCAGCTCTGGAACACGGCGCCGATGGCGCCCCAGAGCTGCTCCTTCGGATCCTGCGGGAAGGGCTTGCCAGTCACTTCCTGGACCTTGGCGCGGAAGGCCTTCACGACCTTCTTCAGGTCCTCGGCATCGAGCTCGGTGTCGAGCGAAACGCCCTTCCCGTCCTTGGCCTCGCCCAGGATGTCCTCGAAGGTATGGTGCTCGACGCCGAGAACGACATCGCCATACATCGCGATGAAGCGGCGGTAGCTGTCATAGGCGAAGCGCGGATTGCCCGAGAGCTTGGCCAGGCCCGCCACCGTCTCGTCGTTGAGGCCGAGATTGAGGACGGTGTCCATCATGCCCGGCATCGAGGCGCGCGCCCCCGAGCGGACCGAGACGAGGAGAGGGTTCGTGGCATCGCAGAACTTCGCACCGACAGTCTTCTCGATCGCCGCCAGCGCCGCCTCGACCTCGGCCTTCAGCTCCTTCGGATAATTCTCGCCATTGGCGTAGTAGTGCGTGCAGACCTCGGTCGTGATGGTGAAGCCGGGCGGCACCGGCAGGCCGAGATTGGACATCTCAGCGAGGTTGGCGCCCTTGCCGCCAAGCAGGTTCTTCATCTTCGCGGTGCCTTCCGACGCACCGCCTCCGAACCCGTACACCCACTTGCCCATGTCAGCCCTCGATCTTCGAGAAGTCGGCGATCGCGTCCATGCCGACGCGGATCTGTGAGAGGAGGCAGAGCCGGTTGGCGCGCAGCTCGGCTTCCTCCGCATTGACGGTCACGCGGTCGAAGAAATCGTCGACCGGCTGGCGCAGCCGCGCCAGCGCGCCCATGGCGCCGGAAAAATCCTCGTCCGCGAGCAGCGGATCGGCCTTGGTGCCGACATCCATGATCGCCTGGTGCAGCTGCGCCTCCTCGCTCATCGCGAAGCGCTTCGGATCGGCCAGCCGGTCGTAGCGCTTGCCGTCCTTCTTCTCCTCGATGCGGAGGATGTTGGCGGCGCGGCGATAGGCCGTCAGCAGGTTGGCGCCGTCGTCGGAGGCGACGAAGCCCTTGAGCGCCTCGCCGCGCGCGATCAGGCGGACCAGATCGTCCTCGCCGCCCGGAACCGCGAACACGGCGGCGACGATGTCGTGCTTGAGCCCCTGGTCGCGGAGATGCACCTTGAGCCGGTCGGCGAAGAAGTCGAGCAGCGCCCGCACGACGTCGTCGGCCTTGGTGTTATTGGAAGCTGGATTGAGCGCGTAGGCGAAGCCAAACTCCTCGATTAAACCGAGGCGAAGCTTGTTCTCAATGATAAGGCGGATGACCCCTAGGGCTGCACGACGTAGCGCGAAAGGATCCTTGGAGCCGGTCGGCTTTTCGTCGATGGCAAAGAATCCGACCAGGGTATCGATCTTGTCGGCCAGCGCGACCGAGACCGAAGCCGGCGCCGTCGGGCAGCGATCATCGGGGCCTTTGGGCGCGTAATGCTCGGCGACGGCCTCGGCGATCGCCTCGGGCTCGCCGTCGTGGCGCGCGTAGTAGCGGCCCATCACGCCCTGGAGCTCGGGAAACTCACCGACCATGTCCGTAGTGAGATCGGCCTTGGCGAGTAATCCGGCGCGTTCGGCCTCCTTGGCATCGCAGCCGGGAATCTTCGCCGCTAGTCGAGCCGCTAAGCGGGAAATGCGTATTGCCTTATCCGCCATCGTGCCGAGGCGTTGATAGAAGAGGATGCTGGCAAGGGCGCCGACGCGGTCGGCGAGCCTCTTCTTGCGATCCTGGTCCCAGAAGAAGCGTGCATCCGAGAGGCGCGCGCGCAGCACGCGCTCATTGCCCGACACGACCTGCCGGCCGCCATCCTCGTTCTCCATGTTGGAGATGACGACGAAGCGCGGCGCCAGCGTGTCGTCGAGGCGAAGGCAGGCGAAGTACTTCTGATGCGTCCGCATCGAGGTGGTCAGCACCTCCGGCGGCACGCTCATGAACTCGTCGTCTATCTTGCCGATCAGCGGCACCGGCCATTCGACGAGGCCGGTGACTTCGTCGAGCAACCCCTCGTCGGGTTTGAGCTGGAGCCCGTTCTCGCCGGCGCGCTGTCCGGCGATGCGCGCGATATAGGCGCGGCGCTCCGCCTGGTCGACCATGACGAAGGCCTTGTCGAGCTTGTCGGCGTATTCCTCGAAGGAGGTGACGGCGAAAGGCGCCGGCGCGAGGAAGCGGTGGCCGACGGTCTCGTTGGTGAAGCCCATGGCGCCGCCGCCGAGATCGATCCGGCCCGGCACGGTCTCGCCGGCGAAGACACAGAGCACCGCGTGCAGCGGCCGGACCCAGCGCTGGCTCCAGGTCGCCCAGCGCATCGATTTCGGCCATTCGAAGGCCTTGATCAGCGCCGGCACGATCTCGGCGATCACCGCAGCGGTCTGGCGCCCCGGCTGCTTCTGGACGGCGAAGTAGAAGACGCCCTTGCCGGTGTCGCGCTGCTCGGCGAGGTCGAGGCTGGCGAGGCCGGAACCCTTGAGGAAGCCGTCGATCGCGCCTTGCGGCGAGCCGACCTTCGGGCCCTTGCGCTCGATCGTGCGATCCGGCTGGGCCATCGGCAGGTCAGCGACCACCGCCGTGAGCCGGCGCGGGCCGACATACGTGGCGACCGCATCCTTGGCGAGCGCGAAGCCCGCCTCGCCCAGCATCGCGGTCAGCCGCTCCTTGAGCTGCTCCGCGGCGCGGCGCTGCATGCGGGCCGGGATCTCTTCCGACCGAAGCTCGAGAAGAAGCTCAGGCACGCGACTGGCCCACCCAGGCTTCGCAGCAAGCCTTGGCCAGCGTGCGCACGCGGCCGATATAAGCCTGCCGTTCGGTCACGCTGATGACGCCGCGCGCATCGAGGAGATTGAAGGTGTGACCGGCCTTGAGTACCTGGTCGTAGGCTGGCAGCGCCAGGCCGCGCTCGAGCAGGCGCGAGCATTCCTTCTCGGCGTCGGCGAAGCGGACGAACAGGCGCTCGGTGTCCGCGACCTCGAAGTTGAATTCCGAGAACTCGCGCTCGGCGCGGTGATAGATGTCGCGATAGGTCTTGCCGCCCTTGTTCTTGGGCACGCCGTCCCAGTCGAGGTCGAAGATCGAGTCG
The DNA here is from genome assembly GCA_016869375.1 of Alphaproteobacteria bacterium. Classification (GTDB taxonomy): domain Bacteria; phylum Pseudomonadota; class Alphaproteobacteria; order SHVZ01; family SHVZ01; genus SHVZ01. Next base: position 5,926 of record VGEH01000152.1, read on the forward strand.
ACGCCCTGGATGTACATCGCCAGGCGCTCGAGCCCGTAGGTGATCTCGACCGGGACCGGATCGCACTCGATGCCGCCGACCTGCTGGAAGTAGGTGTATTGGCTGACTTCCATGCCGTCGAGCCAGACCTCCCAGCCCAGGCCCCAGGCGCCGAGGGTCGGGTTCTCCCAGTCGTCCTCGACGAAGCGGATGTCGTGCAGCGCCGGATCGACGCCGAGGCGGCGCAGGCTCTCCAGGTAGAGTTCCTGGTTGTTGGCCGGCGACGGCTTCATGATCACCTGGAACTGGTAGTAATGCTGCAGCCGGTTCGGGTTGTCGCCGTAGCGCCCGTCCTTCGGGCGCCGCGAGGGCTGCACATAGGCGCAGTTCCAGACGCGGTCGGGCCCCAGCGAGCGGAGCGTCGTCGCCGGGTGCGAGGTTCCGGCGCCCATCTCCATGTCGTAGGGCTGAAGGATCACGCAGCCCTGCTCCGCCCAATAGGTCTGCAGAGTCAGGATCAGGGACTGGAAACTGGTCGGGCGGGGGGGCGCCATCGGCCATCCGTTTTTTGCGGTGCAGCGATATACCCAGGGGGCTGGGGGCGGGTCAAGAAAAGTGGGGCGATCCAGCGGCGGATCGAGCATTGCCGCCCCGGCCGGAGGGCCTCTACCCTCGGAAAACGCCTGCAACCGGGAATCGTCCATGACCGAGCTCGAAAAATTCCGGCAGAAGTTCCGTATCCCCGCCTACACGGTCCGCGAATACCAGCACTGGGTGTGGTCGCTCCGGCCGGTGCACACGACCATCGGCTGCGGCGTCCTGTCGCTTCGCCGGTATTGCCCGCATTTCGGCGAGATGACGCCTGACGAGGGAGCCGAGCTTGCGTATGTGGCGAAGGAGCTGGAAGCGAAGCTCAAGGCCGCCTTCCAGTTCGACAAGATCAACTACCTGATGCTGATGATGCTCGACCCGCATGTGCATTTCCACGTGATCCCGCGCTATGCGACGCCGCGAGAGTTCGGCGGCATCGCCTGGACCGACGAGGCCTGGCCCAAGCCGCCGAACAGCGCCGCCGGCCGGGACTTAAGCGAGTCGGAAGCCAAGGCGATCGTCGCGCATGTGCTCGGCGCCTGAGATCACGGGCCAAATTGGCGGCCAGGGTTTGATCTGATAGACACGACGGTGATCGAGCCACCCGCGAGGCGCCGATGATCGTCCTGGGCGTCAAATACTGGCAGCACGACACCGGCGCCTCGATCGTCTACGAGCGCAACGGGTCGCTGGTCATGCATGCGATCACCGAAGCGCGGCTCAACCGCTTCAAAAGCAGCCACCGTTTCCCGTGGCTTTCGATCGACTACTGCTTGCGGGCCGCAGGCCTCGACTCGCTTGCCCAGGTCGATGTCCTGGCACTCGAGGCGTTCACCCATCAATGGCCGACAAAAGTCAGCTCGCAGGTGGCGTTGAACAAGACCGACAACCGCGTCTTCGACGAGGACGAGAACCGGTTCTACGACGGCCACTACGTGACCTCGTTTCTGTGCGAACAGTCGTCGCTGCTGCGTCACAAGAACTGGATGCCCATCGATCATGTGATGGCGCATGCGGCGTCGGCCTACTTCGTTTCGCCCTTCGACAAGGCGGCGATCCTGTGCTTCGACGCCTCGACCAATCTGTTCGCCACCGAGGGGCTCGGCATCAGGCTGATCGACGGCTATGGATATGATGGCCCGCTCGTCCACAATGGAGAGGTCGTCAACCCGTCCTTCAATGAGCATCAGTTCTACAACGGCGCGTGGCCTTTCAACTTCACGACGCGCACAATGGGCTTCTCCAAGTTCGGCGCCGGCAAGACGATGGCGCTCGCCGCCTATCGCGACCGGTTTCCCAAGCGCGACATCCTGAACATCCCGAAGGAACGGTACTTCGACTTCCTGATCTCGCATCAGCGCGCGATGGTGAATCTGACGCAGGTCCCTCGCTTCGACGCCAAGGCCACCCCCGGCGGCACCGCGGCCCTGGTCTCGGAGTTCTGGGTCAATCTCGCGCGCGAGGTGCAGGATGCGCTCGAGGAGGACATGCTCCACCTGGCCCAGATCGCGAAGCGCAAGGCAGGGTCGAACAATCTCTGCCTCGCCGGCGGCGTCGCGCTCTCCTGCGTCGGTAACCGGCGCATCCTCGACGAGAATCCGGGCATCGGCATGTTCGTACAGCCCGCCGCTTCCGACGAAGGCATCGCCTTCGGCTGCGCCCTCGCCGGATATCACGCGAAGGGCGGCGTGAAGCGGAAGGTCATGGATACAGCCTATCTCGGCGTCGCCAACGACGTATCCCGGCTGCCGTCGCTGCTGGAGCGTCACGGCCTCAGGCATCGGCGGGCCGGCGTCGAGGAGGTGGCACGGCTCATCGCCGATGGCAGCATCATCGGCCGCTGCTTCGGCGCATCGGAATACGGCCCTCGGGCTCTGGGCAACCGAAGCATCCTCGCCGACCCGCGGCGGGCCGACTACGTCCGCAAGCTCAACGCCGAGATCAAGCATCGCGAGAGCTTCCGTCCCTTCGCTCCCTCGGTGCTGTGGGAGAAGACGCATCTCTATTTCGACATGCCGGTCGAGGGCCCCTTCATGATCGTCGCCGCGCCGGTGAAGCCGGAGATGCGCGATCGCCTGCCTGCGATCACTCATGTCGACGGATCGAGCCGGCCGCAGACGGTCAGACGCGAGCAGAACCCCGACTACTACGACCTGATCAAGGCCTTCGGCGACCTGACCGGCCTGTACGTTTTGGTCAACACATCCTTCAACAACGATGGTGAGCCGATCGTCGAGACCTATGAGGACGCGGTGATCTCGCTCTGCGTCACGGGCCTCGACTACCTCCATGTCGACGGCTTCCTGGTGGAGCCGCCAGCCGATCGCGTGGGATTGGCACGGAAGCTCTCCGGGAGCCGCAGCGAGGCGATCGAAGCCTCCTACCAGCGGCTGGCGGAACGGCATTGCGACCGGAATGTCTGGAACGACTTCGAGAAACGCCTTCGCGCCGAAGGCTTCGCGATGCCTTGATCGAGGGCTCGGCTACCCCGGATAGGGACACTCGCTCCGCCCGCAGGAGCGCGCGGATCGCGGCGAGAGGTAGGTATCGCAGGCCGGACACTTGACCATGTCCTCGCCCGTCGGCGCGCGGGCTCGCTCGCGGGCGAGGGTTGCCGCCTCGTCGCGGACCACGCGCTGGACGCGCTGCCACCAGCGATAGCCGTACCAGACCGCGGCGATGACCGCGGCCAGCAGCAGGAGCTTGCCGAAGCTGAAGCCGAACATGCGCCGTCAGTCCGCCGCCTCGGCCCGGCGCGCGATCGGCCTGGTCGCCTCGGCGAGCCATGCCGCCGTTTCCTTGTCGAGATCCGGCGTCAGTATCTCGCGCACGCGCTGGTGATAGGCGTTCAGCCAGTCGAGCTCGGCTTCGGTCAGCAGCGACGGCTCGACCAAGGCGAGATCGATCGGCGCGTAGGTGAGCGTCTCGAAGCCCAGCATCGGCCGCTCGGCCCCCGGCACCTCGATCGGCACCACCGTGATCAGGTTCTCGACGCGGATGCCGTAGCCTCCGGTCTTGTAGTAGCCGGGCTCGTTCGAGACGATCATGCCCGGCATCAGCGGCTGGGTGTTCGGCAGCTTGGAGATTCGCTGCGGACCTTCATGCACCGAGAGATAGCTGCCGACGCCGTGCCCGGTGCCGTGGTCGTAGTCGAGCCCCGCCTGCCAGAGCGGCAGCCGCGCCAGCGCATCGAGCTGGCTCCCGGTGGTGCCGGCCGGGAAGCGCGCCAGGGCTAACGCGATGTGGCCCTTGAGCACGCGGGTGAAGCGGTCGCGCTCCTCGGCGCTCGGCCTGCCGCCGATGGCGATCGTGCGTGTGATGTCGGTGGTGCCGTCGAGGTACTGCGCGCCGGAGTCGATCAGATAGAGCTCGCCCGGCTTGATCGGGCGGTCGGTTTCCGGCATCGCCTTGTAGTGGACGATGGCGCCATTGGGCCCGGCGCCCGAGATCGAGTCGAAGCTGAGGTCGCGGTAGCGCTCGCCGTCGCGGCGAAAATTCTCCAGCTGGTCGGAAGCGGCGATCTCGGTCAGCCCGCCCTTCGGCCCGGACTTCGCCAGCCATGACAAGAAGCGCGTGACCGCGGCACCGTCGCGCACATGCGCCACCTTGGTGCCGGCGATCTCCGCCGGGTTCTTGCAGGCCTTGGCGAGCTGGCAGGGATCGGGCGCGCGTACGATTTCGGCCTTCGCCTTCTCCAGCTGCTGGAACACCCAGGACGGCGCCGAGCGCGGATCGGCCATCACGCGCTGGCCGGCCAGCTCCTCGAGCCCGTCGCCGAGCTCGCCCGGCTCGCGCAGGCGCACATGGTTGCCCATCTGGGTGCGTGCCGCCGGCGTCACCTTGCGGCGGTCCATGAAGAGGTCGACGGCGCCGTCGGCCTTGAGCAGCGCGAAGCCCAGCGGCAACGGCGTGCGCGAGACGTCGCGGCCGCGCAGGTTGAGAAGCCAGGCGAGCGAGTCCGGCTGCGTGATCACCGCGGCGGCGGCTCCCGCCTTTGCCACCGCCTCGCCCATGCGCCGGCGCTTCTCGTCGGCGGCCTCGCCGGCGAAGGCGAGGTCGTGCGGGATGACAGGCGCCAGCGGCGGCGGCGGCTGATCCTTCCACACCGCATCGACCAGGTTCTCGACGGCGGCGAGCTTGGCGCCGGCGCGTTCGCAGGCGGCCTTGATCCGGGTGACTTCCTCGACCGTGTGCAGCCACGGGTCGTAGCCCAGCGTCTCGCCGGGCTTAAGCGCCTCGACGAGCCAGAGGTCGAGCGGCTGCTCGCTCGAATGCCGGTACTCGAAGGTGCCGCCTTCGACCTGAGCGCGCACCTGGATGGTATAGCGGCCATCGACGAACATCGCGGCGCGGTCGGCGAGCACGCAGGCCATGCCGGCCGATCCGGTGAAGCCGGTGAGCCAGGCAAGCCGCATCGCACGCGGCGGCACGTATTCGCCCTGATGCTCGTCGGCGCGCGGGACCAGGAATCCCGCCAGCCGGCGCTTGGCGAGCTCGGCGCGGAGCGCGGCGATGCGGGGGGCGCGGTCGGCCCTGGCTGCCGGATCGGCCTCTTCCATGGTGGCGCGGAGCGCCCGGAGCTGGGCCTCCAGGGCCGGGCTCGGTTCGGCCGCCACCAGCTTCGGCCAGTCGGCATCGTCGCCGGGGACCGCGCCGGCGTTCACGCCCGCGATCAGGGCCCGGACATCGGCGAGGCTGAGCGAGCTGCCGGCCTTGCCCAGGAGACGGGCAAGGGCGTCGTCGCCCTGATATTCGGCACGGCAATCGGACATGGGTGCGCTCGCAAAGGGGCTGGTTCGGGGCGGGATACTAACCCAACTCCCCGGCCGCGAGCCGGTGCATCCTCTAAGGCACCTCAATCTGGCTTATCTGTGACCTAAGTCACGCTAGGGCATGCGCTTCCCGCATTGCTGCGTTGCAACATATGCGCTCGTCGGCATGGCTTACCGTTCCTATCTTCAGCTTTGTCGAAGCCCCCAAGAAGAAAGGAACCGAACCCATGTCCCTAGATGTCATGTACGAAACCGAGGTTTTGGGTCGGTCCGTCAGGAATTCAAGCCGCCGGACCGACATCGCCCTGCTCGAGGCTCTTGCCCGCCAGGACCGCGCTGAGGTCATCGGCCGCTTCGTCGGCAATCTCCTCGGCGACGCCACTCTCACCCTGGGCAAAGGCCTCAAGGCCGTCGCCTACGCGGTCGAGGGCTGGCGGCAGCGCCGGGCGACCTATGGCGAGCTGACCCAGCTCGACGACCGCCTGCTGGCCGATATCGGCATCCAGCGTGCCGACATCCCGGCGATCGCCGAGGTCGCCACCCACAAGCCGCTTACCGGCAGCCGCGTGGGCACGGTCCGCGAGCTGAGCCGCACCGCCTAAAGACCTCGACTTCGTACCCCTCCAGAGTCGAGTGGCGGCGGCGGGTTCATCCCGCCGCCGCTTTTCTTTTGGTAATTCCTAACGGAATCGGACCAGCCTTAGGCTGGTCAGAGAATGAGACGATGTCCTGATTGCGGTCATGTTCGAGCGTGGCGACTGGGCGATGGACGGCTGAAGTGCCG
>VGEH01000153.1 GCA_016869375.1 Alphaproteobacteria bacterium
TCCGGCGCAACCGGACAGTCCGGCCGCCTCAGTGAGGGATTATTGCTCCGGCGCTTACAGTTCAGCGCGCCCGCCACATGAGTCTGGAAACCATCGCCCCGATCGGCGACACTCCCGCCGTCGCGCTGTCCGCTGTGACCGCGTGACACGGCCAGCCCTGGCCGCAAAGCTACGGTGAGCAACACCACCTACACCACGCCAAGGGACATGGTCTCGTTGTCATCCTTGTAAGCGATGAATGATATCGCTGTCATCATCATTCAAAGCCTGGTTTATGGGGCTGTCTGTTGCCGCCGTTTGGATCCGAAGGAGGCGCGGGCAGTAGGCGCGCAGGATCGTGGGCGAAGCTGCCAACGGGCCTTAGGACGGCTCGGCGCCCCGATCGAACACGGCGCCACCACGGGTCTTCAGGTCCTTCGGGCCGGTGGCGCGCTTCAGGAACGCGGCCTGCCCGTGTGCCGCGTCCGAGAAGCGCACGCCCGCCTGCTTGAGGGCGCCGTCGTCGACCTTCTCGAGCTTCGTGTAGCGCGGATGGTGATGCTCGCGATACGGGTCGTTGCGCGCGGCGTTGTAGCAGCAGATCAAGGTCCAGCGGCGGTCGGGCGAACGGTTCTGGTCGGAGCGGTGCAGCGTGTTGCAGTGGAAGAGCAGCCCGTCGCCCGGCTCCATCTCGGCGTAGACCGTCTCAAGTCGCGTCTTCGCCTGCTCGACGCGGCTGAGATCGGCGCCGACCTGCTGGCCCTCGAGCAGGCCGTGGTCGATCCGCCCCATCAGATGCGAGCCCTTCAGCACCTGCAGGCAGCCATTGGCCTTCGTCGTGCGGTCGAGCGCGATCATGCACGACGCCATCAGCGGGAAGAGGCAGCCGTTGTTGTACCAGTAGCCGTAATCCTGGTGCCATTCCCAGGCGCCGCCCTCGTGCGGCTCCTTCGCGGTGAGCTTCGAGTGGTAGTGATAGACCTCGCCGCCGAGCAGGTCCTCCATCGTGTCGACCATGCGCCTTGAGCGCGCCGCCATACCGTAGACGCTGTCGCCGGGATGGTTCCAGGTCACCATCCTGGTCGCGGCGCCAGTCGCATCGTGGCGGTTGTAGAAATGCGCTGCGATCGCCGGATCCTTCTCCATCGCTTCGCGCAGCAGCCGCGTCTCCTCAGCATCGAACATGCCGCGTACGAGCACGTAGCCGTCGCGATCGAATGCCGCGCGCTGGTCGGGGGTGAGGATGCCGGACATGGAGTGAACCTCGTCGCTGTTTGCTGTCGTTCGGACTCAGACCGGGCGGTCGCCCTTCTTGACCACGAGCGTCCGGCTGTCGACCGCGGGAAGCATCTTCGCGGGATCGCGGGTGACGATCACGTCGACGACCGTCGGGCGGTCGCGCACGGCGAAGGCGGACCGGATCGCGGTGGCGAGATCGCCAGGCGCCTCGACCCGGATGCCGTTGCAACCGAAGCCGCGTGCGAGCGCCGCGTAGTCGAGTTCGACCAGATCGGAGGACTGGTAGTTGCCGGCCCCGTACATCGCGTGCTGGAGCGCCTTCACGTAGCCCGACGCGGCGTTGTTCACGACGAACAGCGTGATGGGAAGGCCGAGCCGTCGCGCCGTCTCCAGTTCGCCGATGGTCATGTTGAACCCGCCGTCGCCGGTGATCCCCACCACCTGGCGGCCGGATGCGGCAAGCTGCGCGCCTATCGCTCCCGGCAGACCGTAGCCGATCGAAGCGAAGCCGCGATCGGGCACGAAGTGCCGCCCCGCCGCCTGCGTGTCGAACAGCAGCCCGGTCCAGTGGCCCGCGAACCCGCCATCGGCGACGAGGATGCCGTCGGCCGGCATCGCCTTGTTCAACTCGTGGATGAGCCGCGCCATGTTGATCGGCGCCTCCTCCGACTCGAGGCGATGGCGCGCCTCGGCGATCCACTTGCGCATGCGCACGGGAACCTCGGCGGCATAGTCTGCGCGCTCGGTGCGACCGGCCTTCGTATCTCCTGCAAGCGCCGCGTCGAGATCCTCGAGGCCTGTGCGTGCATCGCTCCAGAGCGGGACGTCGCAGCGGCTGGTGCGACCGATCTCCTCGGCGACGATGTCGAGATGAACGATGGGCGTTTCGGCCGGCAGCAGTTGGAACCGCTTCGTCGCGATCTCGCCGAGCTTGCAGCCGACGACGATGAATAGGTCGGCCGTCGCGATCAGATCGTTGGCGATGCGGCTGTAGCGGCCAAATACCCCCGCGCTCAGCGGATGCGTGCAGGCGATCGCACCCTTGCCGCTGATGGTGTGCGCCACCGGGATGTTGTGCGCCTCGGCGAACGCCTGCAGCGCCGCATACGCACCGGAGAGATGGATGCCGCCACCGACGAGCAGCACTGGCCGGCGCGACGCCCGGATCAGTCGAGCCGCCTGCTCCACCAGAGCGGCGTCGGGTCGTGCCCGTCGCGCGGGGATGGAAGTCGTGCCCGGGTCGCAGCGGAAATCCTCCGGCGCGAAGTCGAACTCACCGTGGCACACGTCCTCGGGAACGTCGAGGACCACCGGTCCGGGCCGTCCCGAGGTCGCGATCGCGAAGGCGCGGCGCACGAGTTCGGGAATGCGCCGGGTCGACTCGACGCGCAGCAGATCCTTGACCGCTGGGCGCAGGATCTCCGCCTGACGCGCCTCCTGCGTCATGTTCTTGCCCGCATGCTCGCGGTTGGCGTCGCCGACGATCGCGATCTGTGGAACGCCCGCGTTCAGGCTCTCGATGAGCGCCGTCACCAGATTGGTCGCACCGGGCCCGAGCGTGGCGTCGCACGCGCCGGGCCGTCCCGACACCCTTGCATAGGCGTCGGCAGCGAAGGCACCGCAACGTTCGTCGTTGATCAGGTAGTGCTTGAGCCCGAGCGCCCTTGCCGCCTCGTAGAAGGGAAGCAGCTGGAAGCCGCCCATCCCGAACATCGGGCCGATGCCGTGCGCCTGCAGCATCTCTGCCAGCGCCTGTCCGCCATTCAGCCGACGAGGCGTGGCGTTGGGCCGTGGATTGGTTTCGGTCATGATCCATCCTTGAAGTGGCGAGCCGCCGACGATGTGAAGTCGAGAATGACGATCAGTGTCCGTCGATCGGCGTTCCGAGCCAGCGGCTCTCGCGCTTGCGCCAGTAGAGCTGCTCGAGCCGCCGCGTGGTCGGGCCGGGCGCGCCATCGCCGATCGTCGCCGCGTCGACCTTGCGCACCGGCATGATCCCGCCGGCCGTGCTGCAGATGAACACTTCGCCTGCGCCGTGCAGATTGGCGGGCGCGAGGCGCGCGAGGCGGGCCCGCAGATTGAGTTCGCGCGCAAGTTCCAGGACCGTGGTGCGCGTCATGCCGTCGAGCACACCGCTCTCCGGCGTCAACAGCTCGCCTTCGCGAACGGCGAAAACGTTGAATCCGGGCCCCTCGGTCACGGACCCGTCGAGATCGGTGAGCAGCACGCTGTCCGCGCCGCGATCGTGAGCCTCGAGCAGCCCCATCTCGAAATCGAGCCAGTGATAGTACTTGATGGTCGGGTCGTCCAATTTCGCGGGGACGCGCCGGATTGCGCTGACATGCAACGCCAGTCCTCGTGCGCGCAGGTCGGCGTTCGCGATCCAGAAGTAGGGAATACAGAAGGCCTGGAACCGATTTTGCGCGAGGCGGATGTCCCGACTGCCGATCGGGATGCGCCCTCGGGTCATGATCAGCTGCAGGTAGGCATCGCGTAGGCCGGTTCGGCGCACGCATTCCATGGCGATCGTCTGCAGCTGATCGCGGCTATAGGGACACGTCATGCGCAGCCGCGCGTACGAGAGCTCGAAACGCGCGAGGTGGTCGTCGAGTCGAAAGAAGAGACCCTTCCAGACCGAGATCGTGTCCAGGCATGCGTCGGAACGCAGGAAACCGAGGTCGAGCAACGGAATGCGCGCGTCGGCGATCGGGACGTACTCGCCGTCGATGAACGCGATTCCGGCTCGGAAAGCGTGATCTGGATCGGTCATGGTCCGCTACTCGCGTCGCCGATCACATCCCCACGCCGCCGGTGACCTTGATCACCTCGCCGGTGACATAGGACGAGGCCGGCGACGCGAGATAGACGACTGCCTCGGCCATATCTTCGGGCGCGCCCATCCGCGGGATCGGGTAGTCCTCGACGCCATAGTCGTAGCCGTGCATGACCTGGCTCGTGAGAACGGGACCCGGCGCGATCGCATTGACGCGCACGCCGTGCTTGCCGAATTCGCGCGCCGCCCATTTCGTGAGGCCGATCAGCCCGGCCTTCGCCGCGCCATAGGCAGGTCCTGAGCGGCCTTGCGTTCCCTTCGAGGGCAGACCGCCGATGATCCCGGAGATCGACGCGACGTTGACGATCGCGCCGCTCTTGCGCGCGAGCATGCCGGGCAGGGCCGCACGCATCGTGTAGAAGGCGCCGCTCAGATTGGCGTTGATCTGGGTGAACCACTCCTCGTCGGTCGTCTCGACGAAGCCGATACGCTGGCCGCCGCCCGCACAGTTGACGAGGATGTCGATGCGCCCGTGCCGGGCGAGGATGTCGGCGATCGCGGCGTCGACCGACGCGGAGCTGGCGATGTCGCAGACCTGCGCGTGGGCTTGGCCTCCCTGCGCCTTGACCTGCTCGAGCGTGAGATCCGCGACGACCCGGTCGAGGATCTCGGCCGTCGCGCCGCGGCGCGTCATCGCCATCACGATGGCGCGTCCGATGAAGCCGGCGGCGCCGGTGACGACGGCGACCTTGCCCTGAAACACATCCTCCGACGTCATCTCTCGATCCTCACATCCAGGGTCACAGGAATACCAGGCTCAGCTGCGGCACGAAGGCGACCGCGAGGAAAAGAAGGAAAAATGCGGGCAGCCACCAGAAGGTGGCGCGGAACGTCGCCATAATGGGAGCCTTGGCGATCTTGGCCGAGACGAACACCGTCATGCCGACCGGGGGAGAGATAAGGCCGAGATTGATGCCGACGGTGACGAAGATGCCGAACTGCACGAGGTCCATGCCGATGTCGCGCGCGATCGGCAGCATGATCGGCACGATGATCAGGAGCATCGGCGCCGGCTCGAGGACCGTCCCGGCGACGACTAGCACCGCCATCATCGCGAGGATCACGATCGTACGCGAGAGGTCGGCCTGCTGTAGGAACTTGAGGACGGCCGCGGCGAGGCCTTGGGTCTCGATGATCCAGGACAGGACCGCGGCGGTCGCCACGATGAGCATCACCGCGACCGAAGTGACGGCGGCGCGCTCGACAATGGCGGGCAGCTGACGCCAGGAGATGTCGCCATAGGCGTACTTGGCGACAAGGAATACGTAGATCGCGATGAAGATCGAGGACTCGGTCGGCGTGAAGAGCCCGAGCCGGATGCTGCCCAGGATCCAGACCGGCGCGAGCAGTGCCCAGGCGGAGCGCCAGAGCGCGCGACCGATCGGCATGCGCTCGACTTGTCGGCCGCGGCCATATCCGTAGCGGGCCGCGACCAGAACGGCGGAGATCGCCAGCAACAGCGCGTTCAGGATTCCCGGAAGCACGCCGGCAACGAAGAGGTCGGAGATCGAGACCTTGGCAACGATGCCGTAGATGAGCAGCCCGATCGAGGGCGGGATCAGGTTGGCTAGAGTGCCGGCGCTGGCAATGAGGGAGGCGATGTAGGTGCGCGGATAGCCTGCGCGCTCCATCGGCTTAGTCATGATCGAGGTGACGCTCGCCGCCTCCGCCGTCGCCGAGCCGGTGAGTCCGCCGAACGCGACGCAGGTGAAAACGGATGATACGGCGAGGCCACCGGTCAGGCGGCCGAAGAGCGCGTTGAACAGATCGACGAGGCGCTGGCCGATCGACGATTCCGCGATGATGGCGCCGGCGAGGATGAAGAACGGCACCGCCAGCAGGACCCAGGAGTCGATCGACGAAATCATCATCTGCGGCAGTACTTCGAGCGGGGCCAGCCCGAAGAGCAGCATGGGAATGAGGGCGGCGAGTCCGATCGCGACCCAGATCTCCAGCCCCAGCAGCAGCAGGAGCAGCATCAAGCCGAAGATCGCGCTTATGACCAGCATCAGCGCTCCTTGCGCAGCAGCGGGCGGATCTCGATCCGCCACAGCCGCCACAGCGCCAGGACGGCTCCGATCGGAACCGTCGCGGTGAGGATCGCCGCGGGATAACCCATCGTCGTGATGGCGTTGATCTCGAACTGGAACTGCAGTACGTCCAGCGTCGTCCAGATGAGCGCCATGAGAAAGGCGGCGGTCACGAGCCACTGCACCAGTCGATAGGGCCTGCGCCAGCGCGCCGGAAGCGCTTCCTGCACCACTTCGACCGCGAGATAGGCGCGGTGCCGATAGACCATCGGCAGTCCAAGGAAGGTGATGGCGATGAAGATGTGCGGCAGCAGTTGCTCGAGATTCCAAACCGGCAGCTGAAAGCCATGACGGTTCACGATCTGCACGGAGCCGACCACCGTCATCGCCAGGAAGAGTCCGACGATGACGATGCGTTCGAGCACCGCCAGCCGGTCACGCGCGACCGGCGGCGGCTCCTCGGTCTCCGGGAGATCGACCAAGATCGCCTCTGCGGATCTTCAGCTGCGGCCAAGCTCGCGTTTGGCCCTGGCGACTTCGCTGCGGAGGAGTTCGATGTTCTCCTTGCCGATCCGCGACTCGAACTCGGTGTAGAGCGGCTCGAAGGTCTTCTGGAACTGGGTGATCGCCTCGGGGGTCGGGACCGTGATCGTCATGCCCTTGGCCTTCAGTTCCTCGATCGCGGCGAGATCGTCCTTCTCGGCCCGCGCCCGTGCCGCCAGCGCGGCGCGCTTGCCTTCCTCGCGCATGATCTGCTGCCACTCCGGCTTGAGCGAACGGAACTTGCGCGTATTGGCATACATGATCATCGGGTCGACGACGTAGTTCCACGCCGTGACATGCTTCTGCACCTCGAACATGCGGAAGGCCAGGATCGAGACGTACGGGTTCTCCTGGCCGTCGACGACGCCCGTCGCCATCGCTTGAAGCATCTCCTGAGCGTTCATCGTGACCGCGTCGGCGCCCATGCGCTTGAACGCCGAGAGGAAGACCTCGGTGCCGGCGACACGGAACTTGAGTCCCTTGATGTCGTCGACGGTGCGGATCGGGCGCTTCGAGTTGGTGAGCTGACGGAAGCCGTTGATGCCCATTCCGATCGAGGTGAGACCCGCCTGCGCGAGCCACTCCTCGAGCTTGGTGCCCATGGGACCGTCGACGACTTTGCCGAAGACCTGATGGTCCGGGATCATGAACGGCAGGCTGAAGACGTCGAATTTCCGGTCGATGAACAGCCCGAAGATGATGGTCGAGTTCATCGCCATGTCGATGCCGCCGGAGCGCGCGAGCTCGATCTCGGTCTTGAAGTTCCCGCCGGCGAGCGTGTGGTTGGGGAACACCTCGATCTTCAGGGCCCCGTTGGTCCGGCGCGCGACGCCGTCGGCCATGTCCTTGGCCATGATCGCGGTGTGACCGTCCGGCCTGTCGTTGACGGACATTCGCAGGGAGACCTCCTGCGCGAGGCTTGGGGCAGCTGCAGCGACCATCAAGGCCGTCACGGCCGCGAGAGATGTACGCCTTTTCATGAGTCCCTTCCTTTGGCTTGGGGACCGCGCCTGCGCGCGATCCGCTTTACGTGGTTGCGGAGCTCCTGTCGTCGTGCGCGGCGGACCTGCCGCGCGCCACCTGGCGGAGCCCGGCCAGGATCTTCTCGCTGGTGACGCGATACGCGTCCTCGAGCAGTGGGGCGTAGGGCACGGGGATGCGCGGCGCACCTACCCGCACCACCGGTGCCACCAGGGTGCCGGCCAGCTCCTCGCCGATCGTCGCTGCGATCTCGGCGCCGAAGCCCGCGATCTTGACCGCCTCGTGTGCGATCACCGCGCGACGTGTGCGGGCTACCGACGCGAGTACCGCCTCCTTGTCCCAAGGCCACAGACTGCGGAGATCGACGACCTCGACCGAGATTCCCTCGCGTGCGGCGGACTCTGCGGCAGCGAGCGCGAGGGGCACCGTCATCGACCAGGAGACCAGCGTGACGTCGTCGCCGCGGCGAGCGATGCGCGCGACACCGATCGGCGTGACGTCGTCGCCCCCTGGTACCTCGCCCGTACTGGCCCAGATCGACCGTGGCTCGAACAGGATGACGGGATCGTCGCTGCGGATCGCGGCCTTCATCAGGCCTTTGCAATCGGCCGCCGTCGCCGGCGCCAGGACCACCAGCCCCGGGATATGCACCAGCCACGCCTCGAGCGACTGCGAGTGCTGTGCCGCGGAAAAGCGGGCGAGGCCGTGCGGCATGCGGATCACCATCGGCGCACGCGCCTGGCCACCGAACATGTAGCGGACCTTCGCCACCTGGTTGACCAGTTCGTCCATGGCGCAAAGCGTGAAGTCGGCAATGCGCATCTCGACGACGGGACGGGTCCCGGCGAGGGCCGCGCCGAGGCCGGCGCTCATGATCATCGCCTCGGAGATCGGCGTCGATACGACGCGCTTGGGTCCGAACTCCTCCAGGAAGCCGGCGTACTGGCCGAAAACGCCACCACGCGCGAGATCCTCGCCGAGACACCAGACGCGCGTGTCGCGGCGCATTTCCTCCGCAAGGCCGGCCTGGGTCGCGGCGATCAGCGTCATCTCGTTCATGACGGTGCTCCCGCATCCTGGACGTCGCTCAAGGCTTCGTGCACCCCGGGGATCGGCGACGCGCGGGCGAAGGCGATCGCCGCCTGCATCTCGTGCTCGGCCTCGACCGCAATGCGCATCAGTGCTGCCGCTTCGACGCCTTGCTCTGCAAGCGTGGCGCGCAGCCGCTCGATCGGATCGTCGGCGCGGCGTAGTTGCACTTCTTCTGCACTGCGGTATGGCGTGCGATCGGCGATCGTGTGGCCGTCGATGCGATAGGTCAGGGCGTAGAGGAAGGCCGGTCCCTTGCCGCGCCGGCACTGCTCGAGCGCTTCGGCCGCCGCATCGTGAACCGCCATCGCGTCGTTCCCGTCCACCTCGAAGGTGGGGATGCCGATGCTGCGCGCACGGGCAGGGGCGCCGGGGCCGCCGGTGGTCTCCGTCGGCCGCGTGAATGCGGCGAACCCGTTGTCCTCGCAGACGAAGAGCACCGGCAGGTCGTAGATGCGCGCCCAGTTGAGCCCCTCGAGGAACGGGCCACGATTGACCGCGCCGTCGCCGAAGAAGCATGCACTCACCCGGCCATCGCCCAGCAGCCTTGCCGCCTGCGCGGCGCCCACGGCGATGCCGATGCCGCCGCCGACCACGCCGTTGGCTCCCAGCATGCCGACGGCGAAGTCGGCGATGTGCATCGACCCGCCCTTGCCGCGGCAGGTGCCATCGAGGCGCCCGAAGAGTTCCGCCATCATCGCCGCCGGACCGGCGCCCTTGGCGATGCAGTGACCGTGACCGCGATGCGTGCTCGCAATCGTGTCCGTGAGGCGCAGATTGGCGCAGACGCCCGCCGGCATGGCTTCCTGCCCGATCGAGAGATGAAGCACGCCCGGGATCTCGCCCTTGGCATGCACCGAACGCGCGGCCTCCTCGAAGCTGCGGATGCGGATCATCGAACGCAGCAGTTCGAGCCCCAGCGCGACGCGCGTATTGGTCTGGGCGACGGACATTAGATCAGGCGCCCCTCTTCCAGATCGGATCCCTGGCGCGCGCGGTGACGAGTTCGGCACCGCCCAACGCCATGAGTTGCGCCTCGATCCGACGCGCGTGCTCCTGCAGCTTGGCGACGATGTCGCGCCGCTTGCCTGTGGCCAGACGTGAGCTGATCGCAGCCACGCTGAGTGCCGCGACGGGCCGCCCCCGGGCGTCGCAGAGCGGCACGCCGACCGCGCTCATGCCTTCGACAAGGAGACCGTCGATGAAGGCGTAGCGCTGCCGCCGGGTGGCCGTCACGAAGCGGCGCAGGCCGGCCGGATCGAAGTGACGATAGGAGGAGAGCCGCCCGCCATTCGCGGCGATCGTCGACTCGATCTCTTCGTCGGTCCGGAACGCGAGCAGCGCCAGGCCACCCGAGCCGACGCCGAGCGGCCCACGATCCCCGACATCGACGGTGAGTGTGCGGATCGGGAACGGCCCGACCTGCCGATCGACGCAGACCCAGTCGTTGTCGACGGGCACGCTGAGGAAAACGGTGTCGCCGATCTCCTCGGCGAGGCGTACGAGCGACGGCCGTGCGATCTCGACGATGCTGAAGCGCGCGGCGCTCGCGGTCCCCAGCAGGAAGAGCCCGACCCCCGAGAAGAACAGGCGGCTGACGGGATCCTGTTCGACCAGGCGCGCCTCGGAGAGCGCCAGCAAAATCCGATGGGTCGTCGACTTGCTGAGCCCCGCCTGCGCGGCGAGATCGGTCAGTCGACGGCCCTCGCGCCCGGATGCGGCCACGGCTCGCATCAGCTCGATCGCGCGCTCGATGCTTTGAACGGCACCGCGCGCGTCCCCCGACTTTCGTTGTGCGTTTCCTCTGGGCTTCATCTTGCGTGTGCCACGATGCGGAATAACCGTTTCATTATGAAAAAATGTTTGCCCAAAGCCTTGTTCCTGTCAATCGCGACGATGGAGCGCGAGCCGCCAGCGAAGAGCGAGTGGCGACGTCGGAGGTTGGGGACGCCGAAGGGATCCGAAGTGCGTCAGCGCGCGCCGCTGACGAGATCGGCGAAGGCGCCGGCCGGCATGCCGGGAGCGGCGCCGAGTGCGCGGGCTGCCGCGTTGACATGGCTGAGTACGCCCGTCTGCCACATCGATCGTGCATCGCCGATACGTGCCGACCAGCAGTCGACGGTGGCAGCCGGCATGCCGCGTGCGTCGAGCACCGGCAGTCGCGTGAGACCTGCGCCATCGATACCGACGCCGGCATCGTTGAAGACCGCTGCACGAGCGGCACCGCGCAATGCGGATGCGCGGTCGCCGCCGAGCAGCCCGCCATGCGAGCCGATCATCAGGATCCGGTCGGAATCCTCGGGTCGAACCAGCGATGCCGAGTCGAGCCCCCAGACCGGCAAGGCGTTCGGATCCTCGCGCAGCGCATAGCGGGATTCCGCATAGGGCTGTACGGCGGCAAGGTCGGTGCGCGCATGACGAAGCAGCGCTGCCGCCTGCGCGCAGGCCTGCCCGGCCACGACACCGAGAGTGCGGGCGCGCTCATTGGCGTGGCTGATGACGCCGCGCCACAGCATATCCGCCCCGTCACCAATGCGCGCGCTCATGCATGAGACGGTCGCGGCCGGCATGCCGATGCCCTGCAGAAACGCGAGCCCCGCGATACCCGCATCATCGCGACCGATACCGGCATCATTGAGAATGACGGCGCGCAAGCGTGCCTGCGCAGCCAGGAAGCCAGCGAAAACGCCGCCATGCGACCCGGCGACCAGCACGCAACCAGCGCGCTCCGGCCCCTGCTTCGTGACGCTCCGGTCGACAATGATCGGAACCGTGTCCGTGTCGCTCATCGCGGCCCTCCGAGCGCAGCGGTATCACCTGGCGCAGGCAGAGCGCCACAGAACCGAATTCGGCCCGCTTATCCCGAGCCGACGAAAAGCGACGATCGTGTCCCATTTCGTGGCGTAGCAGCGACGTTGTCGTCGTGCTCTTTGGCCGGGCTGGCCGGGTTCGTCAGGCGGCCATGGTCGGCAGCTTGACGAAGGGATCGTCGCTCATCGGGGCGATGGTTTCCAGACTCATGGGCACCTCGAAGAATCCGGTTATCTGGCGGTGATGGGGTAGAATCCAGCGATGGACGACGGGCTGGGGGCGGCGATGGGTCAGATGGGTTTCTTCGACATCGGGAAGCGGTACGCTGGTCTGGACGCCAAGA
>VGEH01000154.1 GCA_016869375.1 Alphaproteobacteria bacterium
GCGAGTGGCGCTTCAACACCAGTGACCCATCCAAGCAACTAACCCAGATCAAACAATGGGTTAAGCGTCATCTCAGGTAGTTATCTGGGACAGCCCCTTAACTAATTCCCGGCATGGTCGCCGCACCATGCAGTCCCTGCCGATCCGGCAACGCAACCGCCGCCCTGCCGCTCTGTTCCTCGCGGTCGCCGGCTTCGCGCTGGTCGTCGTGGCGGGCATCTGGACGATGGCACTCCACCTCAACCGCGAAGACCGCCACACCACCTTCATGGATGCGCGGGCCGAGCTGGTCGGCGCGCAGAAGACGATCGGCGCGCAGGTTGGACGCACGGCCGAATCGGCGCTCAGTCTGCTCGCCGCGGTCGAGACTTGGCTCTCGGCGCATCTGACCGACGATTCTCGCTTCCGCGCGGGCATGGTCGACCTCGTCGACGGCATGCGGCGCCGGAACGAGGTGATGACGGTGATTCGTCTCCTCGACGCCCAGGGAAAGACAAACCCGCTCGACAATCTCGGCGAGGAGCCGATCGACCTCTCCGGACGCGATTTCTTCCGGGCGCTGGCCGACCAGCCAGAGCGCGAGGTCCATTTCGGCCTCCAGATCAATGACGAGTTGTTCGGCGGCGAGGTGATCCCGGTCGCGATGAAGGCGCGTCCGAATCCGCTCGGGGCCGCCGTCATCGTCACCACGATCCCAATCCAGCCGCTCAGGGAGGCCTTCTCCGATCTCTTCATCTCGGCGCCGGGCACGGTCGGCATCCTCCGGAAGGACGGCTATGTGCTGTTTCGGACGCCGGATGCCGAGGGCTTCACCGGAAAATGGATCGACCGCCAGCGCCTGATCGACCGCTACGGCGTGCAGGGCTCGATCAGCTACTTCGGCAACTACATCAATCCCGTCGGCGCGCCCCGGTTGATCGCCTATGTGCAGCTGCCGACGCTGCCGCTCGCGGTCTTCGCCTCGTTCCCCGCGCCCGGCATCGTCGCCAAGCTGGCGCCGGCGGCGCAGACGCGGATGATGATCGCAGGCCTGGCGACAGCCGCGGTGATCCTGATAGCGACCTTGATCGCGTGGCTGGTCTATCGTCGCGAGCGCCAAGCGAGAACGCTTCGAGACGCGTTGTTCGCCGCCGAGGAGGCGAGCGAGTCCAAATCCGCCTTCCTCGCCAACGTCAGCCATGAGCTGCGCACGCCGCTCAACGCCGTCATCGGCTTCTCCGAGGTGATGATCCAGCAGGTCTTCGGGCCGCTGAACGAGCGCTATCGCGCCTATCTCGGCGACATATTGGTGTCGAGCCGGCATCTGCTCGGCATCGTCAACCAGCTTCTCAACATGACCGCGATCGAGGCCGGCAAGATCGGCATCCATCGCGAGACCGTCGACCTCGGCGCCGTCGTCCAGGAGGTCGCCCAGATGCTGAGCCCGCTCGCCGCCGAGCGGCAGATCCAGATCTCGCTGGCCTCGCCGCCGGAGCCTATCGAGATCGAGACCGACCGCGGCGCGGTGCGCCAGACGCTGATCAACCTCGCCGGCAACGCCGTCAAGTTCTGCCGTACCGGCCGCAAGGTCGAGATCGCCTGGGTGCGCGGCCCCGATGCCGTCGTCGACATCTCCGTCGCCGACGAAGGCGAGGGCATCTCGCCCGAAAGCCTGAACCGGATCTTCGAGCCCTTCTGGCAGGAGAAGGAACCCTACGAGCGTCGGCAGGGCGGCCTCGGCCTCGGCCTTCCGATCACCAGGCGCATGGTCGAAGCCCTCGGCGGCGTCATCGACGTCGAAAGCGAGCAGGGAATCGGCAGCCGCTTCTGGGTCAGGCTGCCCGAGAGGATGGAGAGGACTGAGAAGCCGGACGAGATCGAGAAGATGGCGGCGTAGCCGCCGCCGCTCACACACTCGGAATGCGATAGAGCAGCATTCGCCTCATGACATCGCCCGGCTTCTGCCTCTGTCGGGTTCCGATCACCTCTCCGCCCAGCTTCTCCGCCAGCCGGCAGCTCGGGGTGTTCTCGTCCACAACCGGATAGAGAAAGCCGGACGGACGAAAGCGCTCGGATCCCCATTTGATGACGGCAGCGACGGTCTCCGATCCATAACCCGATCGCTGCGCCGACGGCTTGATCCAGATTCCGGTCTCCAGCAGCGTTCCCTCCGCGGCATGCAGGCCGGATCGCCCGATAAACTCGCCGGTTTCCGAGAGGCGTATCGTCAGCTGCAGATCCTCGCCGGCGCGCATATCGCGAAGCCACGTCTCGGTCGCGGCCTCCAGCTCCTGCCCCGAGGTCGGCGGGTTCCACGACATGAAGCGGGCGATCTCTGCATTGCCTTCGGCAAAGCTCTCTGCCGCATCGTCGGGATCCCAGGATCGAAGCGTCAGCCTCTCCGAGGCGATGACGACGCGGGAGAGATCGCCGGACAGCTTCATCGACGAAGACGCGCCTAGAGCGTCGTCGAGCCTTCGATCACGGTAACCGAGTCGCCGCCGACCCAGACGTCGCTGCCGATCTTCTCGACATAGATGCGGCCGGCGCGGCCAAGGGCGGTGCCTTGCGCGGCGACATAGCGCTTCGGCGCCAGGTTGGCGCCGATCAGCCACTGGCCGACGCCGGCATTCAGGCTGCCGGTCACCGGGTCTTCCTTCACGCCCTCGCCCGGAACGAAGGCGCGGATCTCGAAATCGATCTCGCCGCCCTCGGCCTTGCCGATTGCGCCGATCCGGAGATTGCCCATGGCGGCGAAGTCCGGCTTGAGCGCCAGCACTTCGGCACGCGAGCCCAGCATCACCGCGACGAAGCCCGGGCCGTTATCGACCCAGTTGGACGCCTTGATCGCCTTGGGCTGGATCCCGAGGCAGTGGGCGATCTGGTCCAGCGTCTCGGGCTCGACCGCGCCGCTCTTCTTGAGCGCAGGGGCGGCGAAAGCGAGGCGCTTGCCGTCGCGGCGGATACGGACGAGACCAACGCCGCATTCCTGCACGACCTCCTCGCCCTTGGGCTTGCCGCCGGCTTCGAGCCAGGCATGGCAGCTCCCGAGCGTCGGATGCCCGGCGAAGGGCAGCTCGCGCGCGACGGTGTAGATGCGCACGCGATAATCCGCGTCCTTGTGCGTCGGCTTCAGAAGGAAGGTGGTCTCGCTCAGATTCGTCCAGTTGGCGAAGCTCGCCATGGTCGAGTCCGAGATTCCCTCGGCGTTATGGACGACGCCGAGCGGATTCCCCTTGAGCGCCGTCGCGGTGAAGACGTCGACCTGGCGATAGGCGTAGCGCGCCATCAGGCAGCCCCCAGCCGCTTGCCGGTCTCGGAGTCGAATAGGTGCCAGGCGCCCTCGTTGGCCTTGACCGGCAGACGGTCGCCGATCCTCGGCACCTCGTTGCCGGGAAGGCGAACGACCAGGGCCTTGCCGTCGGAGAGGCGGCCATAGACGAGCGTGTCGGCGCCGAGCAGCTCGACCAGCTCGACCTGGAGGTCGAAGCCGCTGCCGACGGAAAGATGCTCGGGCCGGATCCCGATGGTGACGGCGCGGCCCGGATCGATGCGCGTCTTCGGCCTGAGCGAGGCGCCGTCGAGCGTCAGCGAGCCATCGGAGCCGATCCGTGCCTCTAGGAAATTCATCGAGGGCGAGCCGATGAAGGCGGCGACGAACAGGCTCGCCGGTCGGGCATAGACATCGATCGGCGAGCCGATCTGCTCGGCCACGCCCTTGTTCATGACGATCAGCCGGTCGCCCATGGTCATGGCTTCGACCTGGTCGTGCGTGACGTAGATCGAGGTGACGCCGAGCTGGCGCTGCAGCTTCTTGATCTCGACGCGCATCTGCACGCGCAGCTTGGCATCGAGGTTGGAGAGCGGCTCGTCGAAGAGAAAGGCCTTGGGCTCGCGCACGATGGCGCGGCCCATGGCGACGCGCTGGCGCTGGCCGCCGGAAAGCTGGCGCGGCTTGCGCTCGAGGAAGGGCTCGATCTCCAGCGTCCTCGCCGCGTGCCTCACGCGCTTTTCGATGTCGCTCTTGGTGAAGCCCCGGATCTTCAGGCCATAGGCCATGTTGTCGTAGACGCTCATATGCGGGTAGAGCGCGTAGTTCTGGAACACCATCGCGATGTCGCGATCCTTCGGCTCCAGCTCGTTGACGACGCGGCCGTCGATGGCGATCTCGCCGCCGGTGATCTTCTCGAGCCCGGCCACCATGCGGAGCAAAGTCGACTTGCCGCAGCCCGACGGGCCGACGATGACGATGAACTCGCCGTCGGTGATCTCCATGTCGATGCCCTGGATGACCTCCAGAGCGCCGCCATAGGATTTGCGCACGCCGCGCATCGATACGGTCGCCATCGACTTACTTCTCCGTCTCGACCAGCCCGCGCACGAACTGGCGTTGCATGAAGATGACGACCAGTACCGGCGGCAGCATGGCAAGCATCGCGGTCGCCATGATCAGGTTCCAGCTCGGCGTCGCATCGACCGCCGTCGCCTGGCGCGCGACCAGCATCACCGCGGTGTAGAAGCTCTCCTTGTTCGTCACCAGCAGCGGCCAGAGATACTGGTTCCAGCCATAGATGAACTGGATGACGAAGAGCGCGGCGATCGTCGTCCGGCTCATCGGCAGCAGGATGTCGAGGAAGAAGCGGATCGGTCCGGCGCCGTCGACGCGCGAAGCCTCGGCCAGCTCGTCGGGCACCGAGAGGAAGAACTGGCGGAAGAGGAAGGTGGCGGTGGCCGAGGCGATCAGCGGGATGATCAGGCCCGAATAGGAGTCGACCATGCCGAGGCCCGCGACCACGCCATAGGTGGGCACGATGCGGACCTCGACCGGGAGCATCAGCGTGACGAAGATCGCCCAGAACGCCGCCATGCGGAACGGGAAGCGGAAATAGACAATGGCGAAGGCGGCGATGATCGAGATGATGATCTTCCCGATGCAGATGCCGAGCGCCATCACCATGCTGTTGAACAGGGCGATGGTGACCGGGATGCCGCTGGTGCGCGCATAGCCCTCGGTCAGTACCTCCCTGTAGTTCTTGAAGAAGTGCGGTCCGGGCAGCAGCGGTACCGGCGAGCGCAGCATGGTCTGTGCGTCATGGGTCGAGGCGACGAAGGTCATCCACACCGGAAACGCGATGATGACGACGCCGATGAGGAGGACGATGTGGCTGAAGACGGTCAGCCAGGGACGATTCTCCACCATCTCAGTAATGAACCCTGCGCTCGATGAAGCGGAACTGGACGACGGTGAGCAGGATCACGATCGCCATCAGGATCACCGACTGCGCCGCCGAGCCGCCGAGGTCCTGGCCGCGGAAGCCGTCATTGTAGACCTTAAAGACGAGAATCTCGGTCGCCCTCGCGGGGCCGCCCTTGGTCAGGCCGTCGACGACGCCGAAGGTGCCGAAGAAGGCGTAGATGACGTTGACGACCAGCAGGAAGAAGCCCGTCGGCGACAGCAGCGGGAAGATGATGGTCCAGAAGCGCCGGCCCGGGCCGGCGCCGTCGATGGCGGCGGCCTCGATCAGCGATTTCGGGATCGACTGCAATCCGGCGAGGAAGAAGAGGAAGTTGTAGCTGATCTGGCTCCACACCGCGGCGAAGACGACGAGCGCCAGCGCCTGGCCGCCATTCAGCACATAGTTGAAGTCGTAGCCGACGGTGCGCAACGTCCAGGCGACGATGCCGACGGCGGGATTGAAGAGGAAGCCCCAGAGCACGCCGGCGACGGCCGGGGCCACGGCATAGGGCCAGACCAGGAAGGCCCGGTAGGCGGTGGCGCCGCGGACGATGCGGTCGGCCATGACGGCGAGCAGCAGCGAGACCGCAAGGCCTAAGCCGGCGACGAGCAGAGAGAACACCGCGGTGACCATCACCGAGCGGTAATAGGCCGGGTCCTGGAAGATATGGGCGAAGTTGTCGAGCCAGACGAAGCGCGTGTTGCCGCCGAAGGCATCCTCGAGCAGCACCGACTGGTAGATCGCCTGCCAGGAAGGCCAGAAGAAGAAGACGATGGTGATGACGATCTGCGGCAGGACCAGCAGATAGGGCAGCGTCTTCTCGTTGAAGGTGACGCGCTTTTCCATCGGTCGTGTCTGGCGGATCTATCCGGTGAAGAGAAACGAGAGAGACCCTCATGCTGAGCCGGTCGACGCATGAGGGTCTCGTGAGAAGCGGCCCCCTCGGGGGAGGGGGCCGAGACGACTTAGCGGTTGGCTGCTTCGAAGCGCTTCAGCAGGTCGTTGCCCCGCTTCACCGCGTCGTCGAGTGCCACCTTCGGCGTCTTCTGGCCGGCCCACACGGCCTCCAGTTCCTCGTCCATCACGTCGCGGATCTGGACGAAGTTGCCGATGCGCAGACCCTTGGAGTTCTCGGTCGGCGGGTTCATCGTCAGCTGCTTCACCGCGACGTCGCGGCCGGGGTTCTTCTGGTAGAAGCCGGCCTTCTCGGTGAGGTCGGCGGCCGCCGTGGTGATCGGGACATAGCCCGTCTCCTGGTGCCACTTCGCCTGCACGTCGGGACGCGACAGGAAGGTGAAGAACTTGGCGACGCCGACATACTCGGCCGCGGGCTTGCCCTGGAGCACCCAGAGCGTCGCACCGCCGATGATCGAGTTCTGCGGCTTCGCCTTGATGTCGGTCCAGTAGGGCATCATCGAGATGCCGACCTTGCCCTGGCCGAGCGCGCGGTCGATCGCGGACGCGGTCGCCGAGGAGGCGATGTGGAAGGCGCATTCGCCGGCATTGAACATCGCCGTCGACTTGCCCTCGCGGCCGCCATAGACGAAGGACTTGTCCTTGGTCATGTCGAGCAGCGCCTGGATGTGCTTCACATGGCCCGGGCTGTTGATCTTGAGCTCGATGTCGATGCCGCCGAAGCCGTTGGCCTTGGTGGCGAAGGGCAGGTCATGCAGCGCGCCGAAATTCTCGATCAGCGCCCAGGTCTGCCACTGCGAGGTGAAGCCGCATTTGGCGCCCGAGGCGACGACCTTCTTCGACATCTCCACGACTTCCGGCCAAGTCGCCGGCGCCTTCTCGGGATCGAGGCCCGCCTTCTGCATCATCTCCTTGTTCCGGTAGAAGACCGGCGTCGAGGAGTTGAAGGGCAGCGACAGCAGCTTGCCGTCGGTGGTCGAGTAGTAGCCGTAGACCGGACCGATGAAGCTCTTCGGATCGAAGGGCTCCTTGGTGTCGGCCATCAGCTGGTGGACCGGGTAGATCGCGCCCTTGGCCGCCATCATGGTGGCGGTGCCGACCTCGAACACCTGCACGATGTGCGGGTTCTGTTTGGCGCGGAAGGCGGCGATCGCCGCGGTCAGGGTCTCGGTGTAGGAGCCCTTGAAGACCGCGTTCACCTTGTAGGCGGACTGCTCCTTGTTGAACTGGTCGGCCAATGCGTTCACGGCCTCGCCGAGGTTGCCGCCCATGGCGTGCCACCACTCGACCTGGACCTGCGCCTTGGCCGTCGCGACGCTGAGCAGCGTGGCCAGACCAGCTACCGTCGACAACAACATCCGCTTCATGACTCGGGACCTCCCTCAAATGGACCAGCCGTTGGTATCGGCTGGGCGTAAAGACCACGATGTGTCTTCTTGGTTAAAGTTCCATGACAGTCCACCAGGATCGTAGGCCGAAGGCAAGCGGTCGCTAGGATGCCGGGCGAGGCCAGGAGGGAACCGATGACCGAGGAACAGACGTCGCGCGGCGCCGCCAGCGCGGGCCGGGCCAGTAAGCGGCCGGTCGCACAGGAAGATCTTTGGCTGATGAAGCGCGCCGGCAATCCGGCGGCGAGCCCGGACGGGACCAGCCTCGCCGTGTCCGTGCTGTCGCCGGCCTACGATCCTGCCGAGGAGATCTGGGAGCTTTGGCTGCTCGCCGCCGATGGCGGAGCGCCGCCGCGCCGCCTGGTGCGCGGGCCTGCGCCGATCGGTGCGCCGGCCTGGGCGCCGGACGGGACCCGGCTCGCCTTCACGACCCGGCGCGAGCGCGATACGGCATCGCAGGTCTATGTGCTTCTCGTCGATGGCGGCGAGGCGAGTCGCGTCACGCAATGGCCGGGCGGGGCGCGGTATCCGAAATGGCGGCCCGACGGCAAGGCGATCCTGTTCGAATCGGACTGCGCTGCGGACGGCGATCCGACGCCGCCGCGCCCCGGCGCGCGCATCTTCGATGCGATGCCGGTGCGCCATTGGAACAAGTGGCTGGACGAGCGGCGGCCGCACCCGCTGGTGATCGATCTCGGGGACGGCGCCCAGCCGCTCGATCTGATCAAGAGCACGAGGCTCGCGGCTTCGCCGGGATTCCGCGGCGTCTTCCGTGCGACCGAGCTCGACACGATCGAGACGCTGGCGTCGCAATGGGCGCCGGACGGAAAGTCGGTCGTCTTCGCCGCGCACACCGATGCCGACGCGATGATGCATACGGAGATCCACACCGGCCTCTTCCAGGTGCCGGCGACCGGCGGCGAGCCGCGGCGGATCGGCGATCCGGGCCAGAGCTTCTCCGAGCCGCAATTCGCGAAGACCGGCGATGCGCTCTATGCGCTCCGCCGGCGCCGCGCCTCGGACTCGACGCTGACGCAGCTCGCGCGCTTCTCATGGCCGAATCCGGCCGAGGCGACGATCGTGACCGAATCCTGGGACCGGCTCGTCTCGGGCTTCTCGATCTCGCCCGACGGCCGCACGGCCTATCTGGATGCGCTCGACGACGGCTTCGCCCGGGTGTTCAAGGTGCCGACGGCGGGCGGCACGGCCGAGCCGCTGATGCCGACCGGACAAGGCGCCTACCGCACCGTCACGCCGATCGAAGGCGGCGTCGCCGCGATCTTCGAGCGCGCCATCCATCCGCCGGAGATCGTTCGCCTCGAGGGCAACCGGCATGTGCCGCTGTCGAGCTTCAATGCGGAACGCGTCGCCGAGATCGACGCGCCCGATCCCAAGCATTTCTGGTTCACCTCGGCCGCCGGGCGCCGCATCCACAACATGCTGATCCTGCCGCCGGGCTTCGATCCGAAGAAGAAGTACCCGCTGGTGGCGCTGATCCATGGCGGGCCGGCGACCGCCTATACCGATGCCTTCAACTATGGCGCCTTCTGGTTCCACATGCATCTGCTGGCGACGCCGGGCTACGTCGTGATCGCGACGAACTACATGGGCTCGCTGGGCCTGGGCGAGGCGTTCGCCCAGTCCATCGAGACGGATGTGCTGCGCGGACCCTGCTCCGACGTCCTAGCCGGCATCGACGAGGCGATCCGGCTTCATCCCTTCATCGACAAGGACCGTCTTGCGGCCGTCGGCGGCAGCTATGGCGGCTACATGGTCAATTGGCTCAGCGGCACGACGAAGCGCTTCAAGTGCCTCGTCAGCCATGTCGGCCCGTTCAACAACGAAGCGCAGTATGGCACCAATGACGGCGGCCTCGAGCGCGAGATCCGCATGGGCGTGCCGATCTGGGAAAAGGGCGGGCAGTGGAACGACCAGAGCCCGATCCGCAACTCGCAGAACTTCTCGACGCCGACCCTGATCACCCATGGCGAGCGCGATTTCCGCGTGCCGCTCGGCGAGGGCTTGGCCCACTTCAAGATCCTGCAGCGCCGCAAGGTGCCGTCGCGCTTCGTCGTCTTCCCGGATGAAGGCCATTTCGTCGGGCGGGCCGAGAATACGCGGGTCTTCTGGCGCGAAACCAAGGCCTGGCTCGCCAAGTACCTTTAGTTTTGGCGCGCAAGCATCGGATAGTCAGGAGGCGGGCGCGGGCCTAGGTATAGGCCATGGAGAGTGCCATGGATCAGAACCAGCTCTGGACCGCCTTCGAGGCGCGCGACCCCCGGGCCGACGGAACCTTCGTCGCCGCCGTGCTCTCGACCGGCATCTACTGCAAGCCCTCTTGCCCGGCGCGCCGGCCCAAGCGCGAGAATGTCCGCTTCTACCCGGTGTGCGAGGCGGCTGAGCGGGCCGGATACCGTGCCTGCAAGCGCTGCCGGCCAAACGATGTCGAGTCCGCCAATCCGCGTCTCGCCGCGATCCGCAAGGCGGCGCGTCTGATCGACGATGCGGACGCGATCCCGACACTGACCATGCTCGGGCGTGCCGTCGGCATCAGCCCGCACCACCTGCAGCGCCTGTTCACCGAGATCGTCGGGGTCAGCCCGCGCGCCTACGGCGAGGCCAAGCGCGTCGCCAGGCTCAAGGCGGATCTCAAGGCGGGCGAGCCGGTGGCGCAGGCGATGTACGGCGCGGGATACGGCTCGGCGAGCCGCCTCTACGAGAAGGCGAAGGCAGAGCTCGGCATGACGCCGGCGCGCTACCGCAAGGGCGGCGTCGGCGAGGAAGTGCGCTTCGCCATCAAGAAATCGCCGCTCGATCTGCTGTTGGTCGCGGCAACCGAGCAGGGCGTCTGCATGATCGCGCTCGGCGACGACGAGAAGAAGCTGGCCAAGGCGCTCGAGGCGGAGTTCCCGGAAGCGCGCTTCGCCCGCGACGAGTCCGGCCTCGGCACCTATGTCGAGCCGATCGTGCGCCACCTCTCCGGCAAGCTGCCGCATCTCGACCTGCCGCTCGATGTACGCGCCACCGCCTTCCAGCGCCGAGTCTGGCAGGAGCTGCAGCGCATCCCGTCGGGCAAGACCGCGAGCTACGCCGAGATCGCTCAGCGCATCGGCAATCCGCGCGCCGTCCGCGCCGTCGCCAATGCCTGCGCCAACAACCCGGTGCCGCTGGTCGTCCCCTGCCACCGCGTGGTGCGCACCGACGCCAAGCTCGGCGGCTACCGCTGGGGGCGCAAGCGCAAAGAAGCGCTGCTCGCGCGCGAGCAGCGCGAAGCGGGAGGCGGATAGTCGCTATTTGCGTGGTGCGTACTTGGCGTAGAGCTTTCCCGACTCTGCATTCGGAATGCCGTCCTCGGGATAGGAGAAAGTGCCGCTGGCCTTGAGCTCGGTCATGGCTCGGCGGACGAGACCGAGCGCCGATCCGGCGAGGCTGCCGCCGATGCTGACGCGCTTCACGCCGAAGCTTTCGAGTTCGGCAACAGCGAAGGGGCTTGGCCTTCCTGCGATGGCGCCGAGTACGTTGAGCGGCCCGTCAATCTCGTGTGCGAGCCGGGTGATCGTCGGCGCGTCGAGGCGTCCCGGCACGAAGGCGCATGTCGCGCCGGCAGCGAGATACGCATTCGAGCGCCGTATCGATTCCGCGAGAGTGGTTTGCGCGTCGCCGATCTTCGCGAGATAGCAGTCGGTGCGCGCGTTCAGCACAAAAGAGAGTCGGGCCTTCTTAACCACCTCGGCGCCGGCGCGAATGCGGTCGCAGGCTTCCTCGAAGTCATAGAGCTTTCCGTCGCCACGGCTCAGCGCATCCTCGATGTTGCAGCCGACGAAACCCCCGTCGATCGCATCCTGAACGGTCCTAGCGACATCCTCTGGCTTCGGCCCATAGCCGGCCTCCAGGTCGGCGGTCACCGGGACCGGGACCGCGGCGGCGATTCCGGCGCAGATCTCGAGCATCTTCTCCTTCGAGATGCGCTCGCCATCGGGAAAGCCTTGCGAAAAGGCGATGCCGGCGGAGGTCGTAGCGATCGCGGGAAAGCCGAGATCGGCCATGATCACGGCGCTGCCGATGTCCCACGCATTCGGCAGCACGACGATGCCGGGCGCCTTGTGCATGTCGGAGAAGCGGCGGGCCTTGTCCTTGAGCGCGGTCATCGCGGACTCCTGAAATGAAAGGTAATTCCTAACGGAATCGGACCAGCCTTAGGCTGGTCAGAGAATGAGACGATGTCCTGATTGCGGTCATGTTCGAGCGTGGCGACTGGGCGATGGACGGCTGAAGTGCCGTCGTTGCGGTCATCG
>VGEH01000155.1 GCA_016869375.1 Alphaproteobacteria bacterium
CGATGCGCTGCGCTACGCAAGGGCTCCGCGCATCGCCCCCGGCCGCTCTCACACACCCACAGGGGGTCAACATTGAACGCCGATAGGGGGTCAAAGTTCAAAGCCGATTGACACACGTCGCGCGCGAATCCGCGTTCGAAACGCGTATGGGCGGCGGACCAGGTCGGGTAGGGGCTGCTTTCGTACTGGCTGCGCACGATGCCTGACGTCGAATCCGCGATCGGCGTCAACACCGGGAGGGTCTGCATCAAGCGCGCTTCCGTCGAGGGCTGGATGATGTGGAGCTGTGCCAGCTTGTCTTGCGCGTTCGCGAGATCGCGCTGCGAGGCGTAAAGGCCGGGCAGAGCCTCGGCGAGAGGAGCGTAGGCCGCGATCATTGATATCGCGAGATCGCGTGGCCGACGTCCCGCTCCGAGGTCGGATTTTGTTTCCTCGATCAGGGTGGCCAGACGCTCGGATTCGGTCGGGTTTGCCTCGAACACGTATTCGTTGAGCGTGCATTGGATGGCAACGGCGCGCGCAAGCCGCTGAGCACTTGGATCGCGCTCTCCTCGATCGGCGGCGAGATCCAGCAAGATCCTTCTCAGGACGACGAGCCGTTCCTCGAGCTCGGTATCGGGGATCGCTACTGCTTCGAGGATCGTGAGGAGAACCTCCTGCCGCGAGAGGCGTCGCAGAATTGCGATGACCCCGCGCCTGTCCAGCCCCGCTGGCTTCAGCTCGTCGAGGGTTGACCAGGCCGGCGAGTCCTTCAGAAACGCGAGCGCGTAGCCGGTGAGCTTGATGCGACGGACCGCACCGTTTTCGAAGGCCGCGCACAACCGAGCCGCGGTGACGCCGTCGCCGCGGACATAGGGCCCGACCGTGATAGCCCTGATGAAATCGTCATGGTACTCTTGACGGAGTTTGGGCTGAGCCGTGAACAGCTCGTCGAGCAACTGAAGCGCCGTGAGTCTGCGGCCGTCGGGAAGGATCAGGACCACGCGGGCGTCGGTGAGGTGGCGGGCAATACCGATGAGCACGCGGGGTTCGCGAACCCCGCAGAGGTAGGCCCTTGAGAGCGCGGCGCATCCTTGTTGCGGATCGCCCATGCTCAGCAGGAACACCCCATAGTCGCGCCATACATTGCCCTCGCCGGGCGCAATATGCGTTGCGCGCACGAAAGCGGTGCGCGCCGCCAGGAAGTCCGATTGCCCGATCATCGCCGCCTGGACGACGCGAAGCTGCGCGACCGCTGGGTTGCTGGTGATCTGCCGCCGCAGCTCCCGCAAGGCGCCCGGAATGTCTCCGCTTTGCCAAAGCCGTGCTGCCGCAGCCAGGCCCGGCGGCGGCTCCGCACTCTGGCGTGGAGTCGAGTCCGTGCGACCGGTTGCGCCCATCACACCTCAGCGGGGCAGGATGGTGCGGATGCGCTTGATCGCTTCGCGGATGTTCTCGGTCGAGTTGGCGTAGGAGAAGCGGATGAAGCCTTCGCCATGCGCGCCGAAGCTGGTGCCGGCGATGGTGGCGACGCCGGCTTCCTCCAGCATCTTCGACTGCAGCTCCTTCGCCGTCAGGCCCGTGCCCTCGATATTGGGGAAGGCGTAGAAGGCGCCGCCCGGCTCGACGCAGCGGAAGCCGGGAAGCTGGTTGAGCTCGCTGACGATGACGCGGCGGCGCTCGTCGAAGGCCTTCATCATCATGCCGACGGCGTCCTGCGGGCCGGTCAGCGCGGCGATGCCGGCGAACTGGGTCGGGGCGTTGACGCAGGAGTGGTTGTTGATCGCCAGCTTCTCGGCATGGCGGAACAGCGCCTTCGGCCAGACCGAGAAGCCCAGGCGCCAGCCGGTCATCGCGTAGGTCTTGCTCCAGCCGTCGAGCAGGATGGTGCGGTCCTTCATCGATGGGTACGAGAGCATCGGCACGTGCTCGCGTCCGTCATAGAGCATCTGGCCGTAGATCTCGTCCGACATGACATAGACGCCGGGGTGCTTCTCCAGCCCCTTCACCAGCTTGTCGAACTCGGCCTTGGGCACGGCGCCGCCGGTCGGGTTGGCCGGGCTGTTCAGGATGATCAGGCTGGTCTTTGGCGTGATGCGCGAAAGCACGTCCTCGGCCGAGAAGGCGAAGCCGTTCTTCTCTAGGAGCGGGATCGGCACCGGCGTCGCGCCGGAATGCTTGATCACCGACTCGTAGATGGGGAATCCGGGGTTCGGATAGAGGATCTCGCGGCCCTTGTCGCCGAGGATCATGATGGCGAAGTACATCGTCACCTTGCCGCCCGGCATGATCATGATCAGGTCCGGGTCGACCTCGATGTCCTGGCGGCGTTTGATGTCGGCGGCGACCGACTCCCGGAGCGCCGGGATGCCGTTGGCCGGGGTATAGCCGTGATGCCCGTCGCGCATGGCCTTGATCGCCGCCTCGACGATGTGGGGCGGCGTCTTGAAGTCTGGCTGGCCGATGCCGAGGTTGATGATGGACTTGCCCTGGGCAGCCAGGGCCTGGGCGCGGGCCAGGACCTCGAAGGCGGTCTCGGTGCCCAGGACCGTCATGCGTTCGGCGACATCGACCATATCGGGAGATCTCCGGAAGAGGGGCGGCACTATATGCCCGAGGCGCCGGGCCTAAGAAAGCCCCGGCTGCGACATCCTGACCGGACGTTCAATCTTGCGGCAAGTCTATGGAAACGTTATATCTCTAAGTTAAACCTCGTTCTTTGGAGTTCGTCGAAATGGCCCGCGTGACCGTTGAAGATTGCGTCGTCAAGATCCCGAATCGCTTCGACCTGGTGATGGTCGCCGCCCAGCGGGCGCGCGAAGTCGCCGCGGGCGCCTCTATCACGGTCGATCGCGACAACGACAAGAACCCGGTCGTCGCGCTGCGCGAGATCGCTGACGAGACCGTCGATCTGGACGGTCTCCGGGAGTCGCTGGTGAAGGGGCTTCAACGGCAGGTCGAGGTCGACGAGCCTGAGGAAGAGGTCCTCGAGGTCATGGCGGACGAGCAGGCGCTGGCTCAGGCGATGATGGCGGGCGCCGCGCAAGCCGCCGAGGCCGCGGAGGAGGAGGTCGAGATCTCTGACGCCGATGCCGCCGACGACGCCGGCGACGACCGAGCATAAGGCCCATGGACGGCGTCGGACGAAAACGTTCCGGCGCCCGGGCGGATCTTAGATGATCCGCCAATACGAACTCGTTGATCGCGTCAAATCCTACGACCCGCAGGCGGACGAGGATCTGCTCGACCGCGCCTATGTCTATGCGATGAAGGCGCACGGGGCGCAGACGCGCGCCTCCGGCGATCCCTATTTCGCCCATCCCCTCGAAGTCGCCGGCATCCTAACCGGCATGAAGCTCGATACGGCCTCGATCGTGACGGCGCTTCTGCACGACACGGTCGAGGACACCGACGCGACGATCGAGGACATCGAGGCGAAGTTCGGCAAGGAAGTCGCGCGGCTGGTCGACGGCGTGACCAAGCTCAACCGGATCGAGCTGCAGTCCGACCAGGAGAAGCAGGCGGAAAACTTCCGTAAGCTCGTGCTGGCGATGAGCGAGGACATCCGCGTTCTTCTGGTCAAGCTCGCCGACCGGCTCCACAACATGCGCACGCTCAACTTCATCGCGAACCCGGCCAAGCGCCGGAAGATCGCGATGGAGACGATGGAGATCTACGCGCCGCTGGCCGAGCGCATCGGCATCCATCGCATGAAGGACGAGCTCGAGGACCTGGCCTTCGCCGAGCTCAACAAGGACGCCCGCGACAGCGTCATCGCGCGCCTCTCGTTCCTGCGCGACAAGGGGGCGGACCTCACCGGCAAGATCATCGACGAGCTGAAGGGGAAGCTCAATGAAGGCGGGGTCGATGCCTGGGTTTCAGGGCGTGAGAAGACGCCCTACTCGATCTGGCGCAAGATGCAGCGCAAGAATGTCGGCTTCGAGCAGCTCTCCGACATCATGGCCTTCCGCGTCGTGGTTGAGAAGGTCGAGCACTGCTATCAGGCTCTCGGCCTCCTGCACGCCGCCTACCCGGTCGTTCCCGGCCGCTTCAAGGACTACATCTCGACACCAAAGCCCAACGGCTACCGCTCGCTCCATACCGGCGTGATCGGACCGGAGCGCCAGCGCATCGAGGTGCAGATCCGCACCCGCGACATGCATGACATCGCCGAGCTCGGCGTCGCCGCGCACTGGGTCTACAAGCAGGACACGGCGGAGGCCAAGGACGGACGCCAGTATCGCTGGCTGCGCGAGTTGCTCGACATCCTCGAGCATGCGGCAGGGCCGGAAGAGTTCCTCGAGCACACCAAGCTCGAGATGTTCCAGGACCAGGTGTTCTGCTTCACGCCCAAGGGCGACCTGATCTCGCTGCCCCGTGGTGCAACGCCGGTCGACTTCGCCTACGCCGTCCACAGCCAGGTCGGCGACACCTGCGTCGGCGCCAAGATCAACGGCCGGCTGGTGCCGCTCCGCACCCGGCTCAACAACGGCGACCAGGTCGAGATCGCGACCTCCAAGACCCAGACCCCGTCGCCAACCTGGGAACAGTTCGTCGTCACCGGCAAGGCCAAGGCGCGGATCCGTCGCTTCATTCGCCTGAAGAAGCGGGCGGAGTTCTCCGAGCTCGGCAAGGCGATCCTGCAGAAGGCCTTTCGTCAGGAGGGATATACTTTCTCCGACAAAGCCTTCGACGGAATTCTTCAGACATTCGAAGCAGAAGAGGCAGAGGACATCTACGCCGCCGTCGGCGAAGGCATTCGCTCCGAGCGCGAGGTCCTGCATGCGATCTTCCCGGGGCTCAAGCAGAAGAACCAGGACTCCGGCAAGGTCGTGCCGATCGCGCGATCTCGGGCGGCCAAGGAGCGCGGCAGCGAGCACCGGGTCCCGATCCGGGGGCTGATCGCCGGCATGGCGGTCCACTTCGCCCGCTGCTGCCACCCGCTTCCGGGCGACCGCATCGTCGGCATCGTCACCACCGGCAAGGGTGTGACCATCCACACCATCGACTGCGAGACTCTCGAGCAGTTCAACGATACGCCGGAGCGTTGGCTCGATGTCGGCTGGGACATCGGCGACAACGACCCCGAGCGCCATGTCGGCCGGCTCACCGTCACGCTTACCAACGAGCCGGGCAGCCTCGGCAGCCTGACCACGATCATCGGCAAGAACCGGGGCAACATCACCAACCTGAAGTTCACCAACCGCTCGCCCGATTTCTTCGACATGCTGATCGACATCGAGGTGTCGAACGTCCGCCACCTGACCAACATCGTCGCCGCGCTCCGTGCCGCGCCGGTGATCAACTCGGTCGAGCGGGCCCGCGGTTGACGCTAGAGTAGGGGCCCCCAAACCCCGAGGAGGCCCTCCCATGCCTCGTCCTCTCCGTCTCGGTGTCAACATCGACCACGTCGCCACCATCCGGAACGCCCGCGGCGGCCGGCATCCCGATCCCGTCCGCGCCGCGCGCCTCGCCGTGAAGGCCGGCGCCGACGGCATCACCGCGCATCTGCGCGAGGATCGCCGGCACATCTCCGACGACGACATCGCGCGGCTCTCGCGCGATATCGACCGGCCGCTGAACCTGGAAATGGCGGCGACCGAGGAGATGCTGACGATCGCAATCCGCCACAAGCCGCATGCCGTCTGCCTGGTGCCGGAGAAGCGCACCGAAGTGACCACGGAGGGCGGGCTCGACGCGGTACGCCTGTTCGACCACCTGTTTCCCTATGTCCAGAAGCTCGGCGCCAATGGCAGCCGCGTCTCGCTGTTCATCGAGGCGGATCCGCGCCAGCTCGACGCGGCGAAGAAGCTCGGCGCGCCGGTGATCGAGCTCCATACCGGCAGCTATTGCGAGCATGAGGGCGCGGAGCGCGAGAAGCAGCTCAAGCGCATCGTCGACGCCGCGGCGCATGCCGAGGCGATCGGCCTCGAATGCCATGCCGGGCACGGCCTCACTTTCGACACGGTCGGTCCGGTGGCGGCGATCCCGAGCATCGTCGAGCTCAATATCGGCCACTTCCTGATCGGCGAGGCGATCTTCTCCGGGCTCGACTCGGCGATCCGGCGGATGCGCTCGCTGATGGACAAGGCGCGGGCTGAAGCCACCGGCGCCGAGACCGCATGATCATCGGCCTCGGCACCGACCTGATCGATATCGACCGCATCCAGGCGACGCTCGATCGCTTCGGCGATCGTTTCCTTCAGCGGATATTCACGCCGCTCGAGCAGGCCAAGTCGGATCGGCGTGCGAACCGGGCGGCGAGCTATGCCCGCCGCTACGCCGCCAAGGAGGCCTGTTCGAAAGCGCTCGGCACCGGCTTCCGCCGCGGGGTCTTCTGGCGCGACATGGGCGTGGTCAACGACCTGTCCGGCCGGCCTACCATGCTCCTGACGGGAGGAGCGGCGAAGCGTCTGGCCGAGCTCACGCCCAAGGGCATGGACATCCGCATCGACGTCTCGCTGACCGACGAGCCTCCGATCGCCCAGGCGACCGTGATCATCACCGCGGTGCCGCGGACCGGAGATTAGGACGCAAGTGCCGGATAGAGCCGTCCGTCGATCCGGCCCATGACTGCGCCATGACAGATTTCACCAAGCTCCTGGCCGCCTTCACGGGAACCCATTTCGGCGACCAGCTGGCGCTTCTGGCGCTGCCGCTGATCGCGGCGCTCGTCCTCGGCGTCGGCCCGGTCGAGATGGGCTGGCTGACGGTGGCGGCGACCACCCCGTTCTTCCTTTTCGGTCTGCCCGCGGGCGTCTGGATCGACCGCCTGCCGCGTCGTTCGGTGATGCTGGCCGGCAGCCTCCTCAGGGCGTCGGCGCTGCTGGCGCTCCCGGCCGCGGCGTTGCTGGATGTTCTCAGCCTGCCGCTCCTGATGGCGAGCGCGGCGCTGGCTGGGATCGGCATGGTCTTCTTCGACGTCGCCAGCCAGTCGGCGATCCCGGCGCTGGTCGAGCGCGACCGCCTGATCCAGGCCAACAGCCGCTTCGAGATCGGGAGGGCTGCGGCCACCACCGGCGGCCCCGGTTTCGCCGGGGTTCTGGCGGGTGCGATCGGTCCTGCGCTCGCCGTGCTGGCCTGCGGGCTTGCCGACCTTGCCGCCGCCGCTTTCGCCTGGCGCATCTCGAAACCGGCGACGCCCCTGACGCCGCCGGTCCGCCGCAGCTTCGCCGGCGACCTCTCGGAAGGGGTGCGCTTCCTGCTCGGCGAGCCCAGCCTGCGCGCGCTCGCGCTGTGCTCGCTCACCTGGAACATCGCGCTTTTCGCCATGAGCGCGCTCCTGGTGCTCTACCTCGCCCGCAATCTCGGGCTTTCCGCCGCGGAGATCGGCCTGGTCTTCGCCGTCGACGGTGTCGGCATGGTGCTGGGCGCGCTCGCATCGGGGCCGATCGCGCGACGGATCGGCATCGGCTGGTCGATCATCCTCGGGCCGGCCATCGGCGTGGTCGGCATCGTGCTGATCCTGGCGGCGACGCCGGCGACTGCGATGCCACTGCTGATCGCCGGACGGTTCCTCTTCGGCTTCGGGCCGATCGTCTTCAGCGTCACCCAGACCAGCCTGCGGCAGAGCGTCACGCCGGCCCATCTGCTGGGCCGGGTCAATGCCAGCCTGCGGTGGCTGACCTGGGGCTTCCGGCCCGTCGGGGCGCTCCTGGGGGGCCTGGTCGGCGAGGTTTGGGGGCTTTACGCGGGTGTCGCGCTTTCCGCCGTCGGCCTTGCGCTTTGCCTTGTTCCGCTTGTGATTTCGCCGGTACCCAGATTGGAACGGCTCCAAGCCTAACTTGCCCGCGAGGGGCGGGTCTGGCATACCTCGCCCTTCGATCTTCCCACTGGCGGGCCATGAGTCTGACCACCTCGACGAAGAAGACCGGCACGGTCTGGGACACCATCAAGACCGTGCTGTACGCGATCGGCATCGCGCTGGTGATCCGTACCGCGGCGGTCGAGCCGTTCAACATCCCCTCCGGATCGATGATCCCGACGCTGCTGGTCGGCGACTACCTGTTCGTCAGCAAGTTCTCCTACGGCTACAGCCGCTACTCGCTGCCCTTCGGTGCGCCGCTGGTGCCGGGGCGCATCCTGGCGCGCGAGCCCGAGCGCGGCGATGTCGCCGTCTTCAAGCTGCCGCGCGACAACTCGACCGACTACATCAAGCGCATCGTCGGCCTTCCCGGCGACCGCATCCAGGTCACCGGCGGCGTCCTCCACATCAACGGCCTGCCGGTCAAGCGCGAGCGGGTCGAGGACTTCCTCGAGGGATCGGGGCGCGCGACGCAGCGCTATGCCCAGTATGTCGAGACGCTGCCGAACGGCCGTACGCACCGGATCATCGAGGTCTCGGATGACGGGCCGCTCGACAACACGGCGGTCTTCGTCGTGCCGGCGGGGCATTTCTTCGCGATGGGCGACAATCGCGACAACTCGCTCGACAGCCGCGTGCTCTCCGGCGTCGGCTATGTGCCGGAAGTGAATCTCGTCGGCCGTGCCGAGTTCACCTTCTTCTCGACCAATGGCGAAGCCCGGATCTGGGAAGTCTGGAAGTGGCCCTTCGCGATCCGCATCGGGCGGATGTTCAGAGGCATCGTCTGACGCGCCTTGCCGACGTCCTCGGCCATGCCTTCGCCCAGCCGGACCTGCTCGACGAAGCCCTGACCCATGCGAGCGCCGCCAAGCGCCGCCATCGCGGCTATGAGCGCCTCGAATTCCTCGGCGACCGTGTCCTCGGTCTGGTCCTCGCCGATCTGCTGCTGAAGACCTTCCCCAAGGAACGCGAGGGCGACATCGCCAAGCGCCATGCACGCCTGGTCAGCCGGAGCGCGCTCGTCCAGGTGGCGCGCGCGATCGACCTCGGCGCCGCGCTCCGCGTTTCCAAGGGCGAGGAGGGCGCGCGGACCAATGAGGCGGTGCTGGCCGATGCGATGGAGGCCGTGATCGCCGCGCTCTACCTGGATGGCGGCCTCGAAGCCGCCGGGGCTTTCGTTATCGGGCGCTGGCAGAGCTGATCGCCGCCGACACGGCGCCGCCGCGCGACGCGAAGACGCGCCTGCAGGAATGGGCGCAGGCGCGCGGCCTCGGCCTTCCCATCTATGTCGAGACGGAAGCGAGCGGCCCGGCGCATGCGCCGAAGCGGACGATCGAGGTGAGGATCGCCGGTCACAACCCGGCCTCGGGCATAGGCCGCTCCAAGCGCGAAGCGGAGCAGGCGGCAGCCGCCGTCCTGCTCGCCGAGGTCGCTGCCGATGGTTGATGAAGCTCAGAGACGCTGCGGTTTGGTCGCGCTGGTCGGTGCGCCGAATGCCGGCAAGTCGACGCTGCTGAACCAGCTCGTCGGCGCCAAGGTCTCGATCGTCACGCCGAAGGTGCAGACGACGCGCACGCGCGTGACGGGGATCGCGATCGAAGGCACGACCCAGCTCGTCTTCGTCGACACGCCCGGCATCTTCACCAGGACCAAGCGGCGGCTCGAGCGGGCCATGGTCGCCTCGGCCTGGGCCGGAGCCGCCGATGCCGATCAGGTTGTCGTCGTCGTCGACGGCACGAAGAAGGGCATCGGCGACGATGCGCGACGTATCCTCGCCGGCCTCAAGGAGGGGAAGCGGAAGGCGATCCTCGCCCTCAACAAGGTCGACCTGATCAAGCGTCAGGAGCTGCTGCCGCGCGCGGCGCAGCTCAACGAGGCCTTCGATTTCGAGAAGACCTTCATGATCTCCGCGCAGACCGGCGACGGCGTCGGCGATCTCAGGAAGCATCTCGCCGGGCTGATGCCGGAAGGCCCGTGGCTCTTCGCCGAGGACGACCTCTCCGACCTTCCCGAGCGGCTGCTCGCCGCCGAGGTCACGCGCGAGCAGCTGTTCCTCAAGCTGCATGACGAGCTGCCTTACGACCTCATGGTCGAGACCGAGAACTGGAAGGATTTCAAGGACGGCTCGGTCAAGATCCAGCAGGTGATCTATGTTCGCCGCGACAGCCAGAAGTCGATCGTGCTGGGCAAGGGCGGCGCCACCGTGAAGGCGATCAACCTCGCGGCGCGCAAGGAGCTGGAGGCCCAGCTCGGCCGCAGGGTCCATCTCTTCCTGTTCGTGAAGGTGCGCGACACCTGGCCCGACGATCCCGAGCGCTTCAAGGCGATGGGGCTCGACTGGGTGGAGTAGGGCTTCGCTTACTCCTGCGGCACCATCATGAAGCCTTTGCCGTCCTTGGTCGGCACCATCGTCCAGCCCCGGAGCGCGGTGTTGAGGCCGACATTGGAGTCGGTACCGCCCCAGTCGGGAACGACGCCAAGGTATTTGACGAGCTGCCGGCTGGCGCAGGCGACGACCTCGATCGGGAACACCGCCGCGCCGCCGCGCTGATGGCTGATCCAGTCCAGCTCGCGATCCTTCGGAACCAGCGGGTTCGGTCCCGAAGACTGCCAGATGGCACAGGGCTCGCCATGGATGCGCCAGAGCGACTTGCCGACCTTCTCTTCATAGACCCAGGCGCTGACGCCGGAGAGGCCGATCGGCAGATTCCAGGTGGAGATGGCGATGCGGCGGCCGTCGGGCAGGTGCATCACCGGATGACCGACCTGCGGGCCGAAGCCGAAGGCGTCGGCCTCCGCCGAATTGATCTGGGCGACGGTCGGCGAGGCAAGTAATGGGAGAAGCAGGAGAGAGGCGAACAGGTATCGTATCATGATGAGAATCCTCGGTCGCTGTGCCCCCGAGCGCCTTTCGGTCAGGGTAGCGCCGAGGCGCCCCACCGCCTAGGAGAAACTCCGGTGACGGCCATGGCCGATATGCGCATTCGTCAGGCCGTCGTCGAGGATGCCGCGGCATCGACGCTCCTGCGCTACCGCCTTCGCGCCGAGAAGGGCCATGCGGTCGAGTCTGAAGAGGCGTTCATCGCGCGCACGACTCCCTGGATCGCCGAGCGGCTCGAGCGCGCCTGCGACACGGGGGTTAATCATGCGAAAAAAAAGTTGCGAGGCGCCCCGCCTCGGCCTTAGGTGAAGGCGGTGAGGAGCGGGTGGTTTCTGGGGGGACGCAGAGTGCGTGCAGGTCGACTGTGCGTGGCGATAACCGTTGGGCTTCTGCTCGTCCAGCCGGCCTCGGCGGTGAGCTGGCGGGACGGCCTGGCTGCGAGCGCGGGCAGCTGGATCGAATGGGGGCGTTCGACCGCGGCGACGATGTCGACCGAGGCATCGAGCGCCGTCGACCAGGCCATCATCTTCGCCAAATCCTACGGCCCAAGCTTCCCGAGCCTGGAAGCAGATGCGTCGAAGATGGCGGATGAATGGTCGGACACCGTCAAGCAGAGCATCGGCTGCGTCGTCGGCGGCGCCGCCGGCACCAGCGCAGCGATCCTGGCCGGCGGCGAAAACCTGGTGAACATCATCGCCGGCGGTGTCGTCGTTCCCGCCAACCCCGTCGTGCTCTCGATCGGCCTGTTCGGCGTCGTGTTCGCCTCGTTCTGCGCCGTCGGCCAGGCACTGACGCCGCTCTACATCCATTACTTCGAGGCGCCGGACCCGTCGCCGCCCGCCTCGCCGCGACCGGCTCCGTTGCCGAACCAGTCCCCGAGCGCGCGCGTCTACTACATCTCGGCGCCCTAGGGACGGCTGGCGCGCGCGGCGAAACCGGCTACTCTCGAATGCTAGGCGGTGTTTACAAAGTTATTGACGTGAGACTCGAGCCTTGATTCAAGGATTCCTCTTGGAGGGAGGGATCGTTGAGCCGAGGCGATCTGAGCGAAGCGGAGTGGCGGTTGCTGAAGGACCTGTT
>VGEH01000156.1 GCA_016869375.1 Alphaproteobacteria bacterium
TGTCCCCCGACGGTGGCGAACTCCGGATTACCATCGGGGGACAGTGCCTTGTAGAGGTTCGTGCGCCCCAAGCCGGCGGCTTCAGCGATCTCGCTCATCCCCTTGGCGCGGGCGACATCGCCCAGCGCGGCCTTCAGCAGCTCCGGGTCGCCATCCTCAAGGACGGCGTCGAGATAAGCGGCAATATCTTCCTTGGTTTCCAGGGTTTCGGCCGCATCCCATCGCTGTGTCGTACGTGCCATGTCGGCTCCTAGACTTCTTGCGCCAGCTCGATGGCGCGCTTGATGTCGCGATCCTGTGCCCGCTTGTCGCCGCCGCACAGCAGAATGACAATTTTCTCGCCGCGCGAGACGAAGTAGACCCGATAGCCGGGACCGTAGGCGATCCGCATCTCCGAGACACCGCCACCGGCGGGCTTCACGTCGCCGGGATTGCCGAGCGAGAGCCGGCGGATCCGAACGGTGATGCGTGCCCGCGCCTCGCGATCACCCAGATCGGCGAACCACTTGGCGAAGACGTCGGTCTGGCGTATCTCGATCTGCACTTAATGTCTCTTATAAGAGACAAATCGTCAAGGGCCGATATAGTACCAGGTCGAAGCGGCAGCTCGCCTTGACCCGCCATTTTCGCCCGCTATGGTGGCGCCCCCCGTTCCGGCCTTAACCATGACCGACGTAAAGCCAACCTCGGGCGCCTGGCGCCTCGAGGCCAAAGCCACTCTTGCGCTCGGCCTGCCGCTCGTCGGCTCGCAGCTGGCGCATATCGCGCAGACCTCCACCGACATCCTGATGATGGGCTGGGTCGGGCCGGAGACGCTTGCCGCGGGCTCGCTCGGCTTCAATCTGTGGGTCACGCTGTTCGTCTTCGCCATGGGCGTCGCCTATGCTGCAGGTGGGCCGATGGCGCAGGCCCGCGGCGGCCGTCGCCCGGGGGAGATCGGCTACCTGCTGCCGCAGAGCCTGATCGCGACCACGATCGTGGCTCTGCCGCTGGCCCTCCTGCTGACCCAGAGCGAGCGGCTTCTCCTCCTGTTCGGCCAGACCCCGGAGAACGCCGCCGTCGGCGGCCTCTACGCGCTGACCATGGCGCCGAGCTTCCTGCTGGCCAACTGGTTCATCACGCTGCGCGGCTTCATGGCGACATACGGCCACACGCGCGTTGTCCTGGTGATCGCGGTGCTGAGCCTGCCGCTCAATGCCGTGCTGGTTTACGCCTTCCTGTTCGGTCG
The DNA here is from genome assembly GCA_016869375.1 of Alphaproteobacteria bacterium. Lineage (GTDB taxonomy): Bacteria > Pseudomonadota > Alphaproteobacteria > SHVZ01 > SHVZ01 > SHVZ01. The sequence continues at coordinate 1,229 of VGEH01000156.1, forward strand.
CCTGGGCGCGCCCGAACTCGGGCTCCTCGGCGTGGGCCTCGCTACCAGCCTGGTCAGCCTCGCGTCGTTCCTGGCGCTTCTCGGCTACCTGTTCGCCGTTCCGAAGCTCCGCCGTCACCTCTGGTTCCCCTGGTGGCCGGACTGGGCGCGCATCGCCATGCTGCTGAAGCTCGGCCTGCCGATCGGCACGACGCTCCTGCTGGAGGTCGCGTGCTTCTCGGGCGCGGTCATGCTGATGGGCATCCTCTCGACCGAGGAGCTCGCCGCGCACCAGATCGCGGTGCAATGGGCGTCGATGACCTTCATGGTGCCGATGGGCCTGGCTCAGGCGGCCACCGTCCGCGTCGGCTACAACATCGGCGCCGGCGATCTCGCCGGAGCGCGGCGCGCGGCCCATGTCGGGCTGACGCTTGCCGGCCTCTTCATGCTGGGCGCGGCGCTGGTGTTCTGGTTCGGGCCGGGGCCCTTGGTCGCCGTCTTCATCGACGGCAGCACCGCTCCGATGGTCGCGACCCTGGCCGCCACCTACCTCGCCATCGCCGCCATCTTCCAGATCGTCGATGCGACCCAGGCGGTCGGCGCCGGGGCGCTGCGGGGTCTCAAGGACACGCGCTGGCCGATGCTCATCGCCGCCTTCGGCTACTGGGCCGTCGGGTTTCCGACCGCGGCCATGCTCGGCTTCTGGATGGGCTGGCGGGGCGAGGGGGTCTGGCTCGGGCTCGCCCTGGGGCTTGCCGTGACCGCCGCCCTCATGGTCGGCCGATTCGAGATCCTGACCCGCAAGCCTTTGAGGCTTAAGGAACTCGCAACCGAAATCGGCTAGTCTCTCTCCCGAATTGGCGAGACTCGGGGGAGCCGTCATGGCGCATGACTTCGATTTGGTGGTGATCGGCTCGGGGCCGGCCGGCCAGCGCGCGGCGATCGCCGCCGCCAAGCTCGACAAGAAAGTGGCGATGGTCGAGCACCGTCAGGTGGTCGGCGGCGTCTGCATCAACACCGGGACGATCCCGTCGAAGACGCTGCGCGAGGCGGTGCTCCATCTCTCGGGCTATCGCGAGCGCGGCATCTACGGCGCCTCCTATACGGTGAAGCAGAACATCGGCATCCAGGACCTGCTGTTCCGCACCTCGCATGTGATCCGCCACGAGATCGACGTGACGCGCCACCAGCTGATGCGCAATCGCATCGAGATGTTCGAGGCTTCGGCCGGCTTCGTCGACGCCAACACGGTTCGCCTGACCAGCCTCAACGGCAAGGGTCACCGCGACGTCACCGCCGGCTCGGTCGTCATCGCCTGTGGCACGCACGCGACCCAGGACAAGCACATCCCATTCGACGGCCAGCGCGTCTTCATCTCCGACGACGTCCTGACGCTGGAGAAGCTGCCGCGCTCGCTGGCGGTGATCGGTGCCGGCGTCATCGGCGCCGAATACGCGACGATCTTCGCGGCGCTCGGCATCCGCGTGACCCTGATCGACAAGCGCACGACGCTGCTGCCCTTCATCGACACCGAGATCACCCAGGCGCTCGCCTACCACATGCACCAGCAGCGCGTGACGCTTCGCCTCGGCGAGGGCGTGAGCGGGGTCGAGATATTCACCGACGACCGCGGCCAGCATGTGCGGATCAAGCTCGAGTCGGGCAAGCAGGTGGTGACGGACGCGGCGCTCTATTCGATCGGCCGCACCGGCGCCACCGAGAAGCTGAACCTCGAGGCCGCCGGCGTGAAGGCCGACAGCCGCGGCCGCGTCCAGGTCAACGAGCACTACCAGACCTCCGTCCCGCATATCTATGCGGTCGGCGACGTGATCGGATTCCCGTCGCTGGCCTCGACCTCGATGGAGCAGGGGCGTCTCGCCGCCTCGCATTCCTTCAACGTTCCGGCGAAGTCGATGCCCGGGCTCTTTCCCTACGGCATCTACACGATCCCGGAGATCTCGACCGTCGGAAAGACCGAGGCGGAGCTGACCGAGGCGGGCGTGCCCTACGAGGTCGGCAAGGCGCGCTACAACGAGATCGCCCGCGGCCAGATCATCGGCGACACCGGCGGCCTGCTGAAGCTGCTTTTCCACTACGACACGCGCGAGCTGCTCGGCGTGCACATCATCGGCGAGGGGGCGAGCGAGCTGATCCATATCGGCCAGGCCGTGCTCGCGCTGGGCGGCACCGTCGACTACTTCGTCAACACGGTGTTCAACTATCCGACGCTCGCCGAGTGCTACAAGACCGCCGCCTTCGACGGCCTCAACCGGCTCGGCTGATGATCCTGCGCGCAATCCTTGCCGCTCTTCTCGCCGCCGGCGCGGCCCAGGCGCAGCACTCGCATTCGCACTCGCCCTATGCCGGGCAGGAGCGGCGTCCCGTCGCGGCACTCTCCGAGCAGGAGATAGACGATCTCCGTTCCGGCGCCGGCATGGGCATGGCGCTGCCGGCCGAGCTCAATGGCTATCCGGGGCCGCGCCACGTTCTCGACCTCGCCGATCGTCTCGGCCTGACGACCGCGCAGCGTGCCTCGGCCGAGCAGTCCTTCGCTGCGATGCGGAAAAGCGCAATGCCCCTTGGCGAGGAGGTGATCGCGGCCGAGATGGCGCTCGGCCGTCTATTCGCCGATGCCAAGGCCACGCCGGCGGCGGTTGCAGAGGCGAGCGACCGGGTCGCCCGGCTGCGCGGGGAGCTGAGAGCCGTGCATCTGGCGGCGCATATCGACATGCATGCCCTGCTGGGGGCCGAGCAGCGGGCGGCCTACGACCGGCTGCGCGGCTATGGCGGCCATCACAAGGCGCATTGAGCCAAACGCCTTTTTTAACTAGGTTTTGAGGATCGTCCGCTCAGCTTTGCATCGGTTTCCAGGTCGCGGGACGTCATGGCCCTAGAGAACTCCCTGAATGCGCCCGTCCAGGTCGGCAGGACCCAGGGCGCGGTGCTGTCCGGATTTCTCCGCGACTGCGCGAATGAGCTTGACGGGCTCAACTTCAGCAGGGTCAAGGTCAACTACACCGAGATCGAGCATGAGGTTTTGAACGACCTGCAGAAGGGCCGCGCGTTCCGCTTGCGCGAGCGCCGCACGCTGCTGGTCGGGGCCAAGCTCAATTTCAGCATCGCCGACGGCCAGGTGAACGTCGTCGACCAGCTGGGCGTCAAGGGCGTCGAGTTCATCCGCGCCGGCCGCACCGCGGGCCTGCTCAAGGAGTACGGCCCCGACGATCCCTACAATGCCTGCGTCGTGATGATCATCACCAAGCTGCTGTCGATGGGCATCACCGATGTGATCGAGCTGGGCCAGCCGCTTCCGGAAAGCGTGCTGATCTTCCTGCAGCCGCCGCAGAGCGAGGAGGAAGCGGTCCGTTCCAGCGTCGATGTCGTCATGGGCGCGCTTTCCCGCTTCAAGGCGCTCTCCCCGGCCGAGCTGATCGACTTCGCCGACAAGTACCGCACGATCGCGGGCCGGCTCGCCGGATGCGGCATCCCGAAGTTCCGTCTCACCGCCGACCGCATCCTGACGACGATCCAGCAGGAGGCGGTGCGCGCCTGCGTGCGCATCGATGTCTGGCACCGGGTCTGGCGCGCCTTCAACGAGGCGATGGAACCGGCGCAGGAGCTGCGCAACTCGGAAGCGGTGAAGGCGCTGCCGGCGAACGTCGCGATGGCCGACAAGATCATCCAGGCCTTCAAGCGCCAGATCGTCGTCATGCAGCAGCATCTGCTCAATCTCGATCGCCTCAAGGCGACGGTCGTCAAGGGCAAGCAGTTCTACATCGATAGCCTGCTGCTGATCATCTACGTCTACGAGAACAAGCAGGCGGTCGAGGACATGTTCGCGATGCGCGTCGCCTGGACCGATGCCTGCAAGTCGGCGCTGGCGGTGGGCTCGATGCAGGGCGTGCAGAACGCCCTCCTGCCGCATGAGCAGGGCATCGACGATACCATCGCCATGCCGCTCCCGCCGACGGTCAAGCCGGTCTGAAAGACGGACTGTTCGCGCTGGCGACCCTGAATTAGTCTCTCGGCCCAACCGGGCGAGGATTGTCAAAAATGTCCCAGAATCCGGGCGCCGCCGCCGGCATCCTGCGCCGCACCGTCGCCGCGCTGCCGCCGCATCGCGGCCCCCAGATCGAGGAGGATTTCAAGAGCACCGCCGGCGGCCTCCGGCGCATGAGCCTGAACGAATCTGCCGAGCCGCCCTCGCCCAAGGTCGCGGCCGCGGTCGCCGCCGCCGTCACCAACGTCAACCGCTATCCGGATCCGAAGGCGCGCGCGCTCGCCGCGGCGATCTCCGACCGCACCGAGATCCCGGTCGAGCGCATCGTTTTCGGCAATGGCAGCCATGAGCTGATCATGCTGATGGGCACCGCCTATATGGAGGCCGGCTCGCGCATCGTCGTGCCGAACCCCTCTTTCCAGCCCTATCAGACGGCGGCCAGGATCGCCGGCGCCGAGCTCACGATCGTGCCGGTCGATGCCGATGGCGCCAATGACGTGGATGCGATGCTGGCGGCGTGCTGGCCGGCGCCGCGCATGGTGATCGCGGCAACGCCGAACAACCCGACCGGCGCGCTGCTCTCGCAAGCGGCGCTCGAGAAGCTGATCGCCGGCGTGCCGGCGGAGACGCTGCTGGTCGTCGACGAGGCCTATTTCGAGTTCGGCCGGCTCGCCGGCGGACCCGATGTCCTGAAGGCGCTGAAGGCGCGCAAGGGACCCTGGCTCGTGCTCCGGACCTTCTCCAAGGCCTACAACCTCGCCGGGCTGCGCGTCGGCTATGCGCTGGCGAGCCATGAGGAGCTGATCGAGGGCATCAACCGCGTCCGCGGCGTCTTCAACGTCAACCGCCTGGCGCAGGCCGCGGCGCTGGCGGCGCTCTCAGACGAGCCCTATGCCAAGGCCTCGCAGAAGCGCACCGCCGCCGAGCGCGACCGTCTCGCCGTCGGTCTCAAGGCCATGGGCCTCTCGCCGATGCCGTCTGCCGCCAACTTCGTCTGCGTGAAGACGCCGAAGCCGGCGAGCGAGGTCGTGCCGGCGCTGGCGGGCAAGGGCATCATGATCGTTCCGGTCGGCGGCCCTCCTTACGAGAACCACATCCGCATCACGCTTGGCACGCCCGAGGACACCGATGCGGTGCTCGCAGCCCTGAAGCAGGTGATCTGATGCGCATCCTCGTCCTCGGCGCCGGTCTCGCCGGCGTCACCGCCGCACACTTCCTCGCCCGCGACGGTCACGAGGTCGAGGTCGTCGACCGCCAGTCGGACGCGGCCTCGGAAACCAGCTACGCCAATGCCGGCATGGTCACGCCCGGCCATGCCTTTCCCTGGGGCAATCCGAACGCGCCGAAGATCCTGCTGCGCTCCCTGTTCAAGGGCGACCAGGCGCTCCGCCTCAAGCTGGTGCCCGATCTGCAGATGTGGCGCTGGGGCCTCAAATTCCTCGCCCAGTGCACAGCTGAGCGCGCCACCATCAACACCATCCGCAAGGCCAGGCTCTGCGTCTATTCGCAGAAGAAGCTGCACGAGGTCGCAGAAGAGACCGGCATCCAATACCACGCGATCCGCAAGGGCTGCTTCTTCATCTATCGCGAGCAGGAGGCCTTCGATCGCGGCGTCGCGCGCATGAAGATCCTGCAGGATCTCGGCATCGCGCTGACCACGCTCGATCCGGCCGGCGTCGTCGCCACCGAGCCGGCGCTGGCCGACGCCAAGGACAAGATCGCCGGCGCCATCTTCGCGCCCAACGACGAGAGCGGCGATTCCCGCCTCTTCACGCGCAAGCTCGCCGAGCGCCTGCAGGGCCAGGGCCATCGCTTCCGCTACGACACCACGATCACGCGCTTCCGCGCCGAGCATGGCCGGATCACCGGCGTCGAGACCTCGGCCGGGTTGCTGACCGCGGATGCCTATGTCCTCTCCCTCGCAAGCGAGTCGCCGAAGCTGGTGCGCCGCATGGGCATCGACCTTCCGGTCTACCCGGTAAAGGGTTATTCGCTGACCCTGCCGATCCGGCCCGAGAACCAGGCGCCGACCATCGCCGGCGTCGATGAGGGCTATCTCGTCGCCTTCGCGCGCATGGGCAATGAGCTGCGCTTGACCGCGACCGCGGAGTTCTCCGGCTACAACACCGACCACCAGCCGAGCGATTTCGACGGGATGATCCGGCTCGCCCGCGACCTCTTCCCGAACGGCGCCGATTTCGACAATCCCAAGTACTGGGCCTGCCTCCGGCCGATGACGCCGGAAGGAACGCCCATCGTCGGCCGCTCGCGCTACGAGAATCTGTGGATCAACACCGGCCACGGCCATATGGGCTGGACCATGTCCTGCGGCACCGCCCAGGCGCTGTCCGACCTCGTCGCCGGCCGCAAGCCCGAGCTCGATCTCACCGGCATGGAGGTTCCGACGTGACCCTCGCTGCTCACGACGATCTCCTCGTCAACCGGCAGAACCTCGCCTTCACCCTCGACGAAGGCATCGGCCATCGTGCCCGCATCGGCCTCATCGTGCTCGCGACCGACCATACGATCGAGCACGAGTGGCGCTCGCTCATGGCGATCCCGGGCGTCGCCCATTACGAGAGCCGCATCTTCAATTCGAGCGAGATCACGCCGGAGACCCTGGCCAACATGGAGCGCGACCTGACCCAGGCGACGGCGGTCATCCGCCCCGGCCAGGCGATGGACGTGATCGCCTATGGCTGCACCTCCGGCGCCATGGTCATCGGGGAGGACAAGGTGGCGGCCCGCATCCGCGAGGCGCGTCCCGGCATCGCCGTCACCAACCCGATCGGCGCCGCCATCGCCGGGATGAAGGCGGCGGGTTGTCAGCGCATCGCGCTGCTCACCCCCTATATCGACCGCATCAACCGCATGATGCGGGACTACATCCTCGCCCGCGGCCTCGGCGTGCCGGCGATGGGCTCCTTCAATCACGAGGAGGACAACGAGGTTGCGCGCATCGACGCCGCCTCGGTCCGCGCCGCCGCGCTCGAGATCGGCCGCCACCGCGAGGTCGACGGCGTCTTCGTCGCCTGCACCTCGCTTCGCGTCGCCTCCCTGGTCGAGGAGCTGGAAGCCGAGCTCGGCAAGCCGGTCACCTCATCCAACCACGCCATGGCCTGGCACGCGCTGAGGCTGGCGGGCGTGAAGGAGCCGCTGCCGGGGCGCGGGCGCCTGTTCAGGGTCTGAATAGGCGGGCACGCGGGCACCGAATCGGGTTCCGTCGCGGCGCAGGCACGTGCATTGTAGGCGCCTATGACCGCTCCCGACGCGAGCCCCAAGACCCGCCGCGGCGTGCGATCCATCGCCATCAGAGGCGTTGTCGCGTTGCTTGCCGTGGCTGCCGTCGCAGCAGCCGGGCTGGTGGCGCAGCGCCGTGCGTCCGAGACGATGGGCGAGCCCGCGGTCGTCGTCGGCCTGTCCGGCTGGCTCGGCACCTTGGCGGCGAAGGCCGGCCTCGCCGCGCGCGATCTCGCCGCCGCGACCGATGAGGGGCCGCGCGGCGAAGCCCGGATCCGTCTGGCGGTGGTGCTCGACGAGATGGCGCAGCAGCGCCAGCGCCTGTCGCGGCGCGCGTCGATCCCCGCCGACATCCAGGGCCTCCTCGACAATTTCCTCTCCGCCGGCCGGGCGCTGGTCGACAACGAGGCCGCCGAGATCGCGGATCGGCCGGCCTATCGCACGGTCATGGATCTGGGGCCGGAGCGGCTTCCGGCTGCGCTCGATCGCCTTGCGGCGCGCAACGAGTCCGAGGGGCGCGCGCGGGCCGAGATCCTGATGCAGATCCAGATCGCGACCGGTGCCGGCATCCTGGTCGTGCTGGTGCTGGCCATCGCCTGGATCGCGCCGGCGATTCGCCGTGCCTCGGTCGAGGTCGCTACCCTCGAAGAGGAGGCGGCGCGCCTGACCGTCGGCTCGGCGGCTGCGGACGCCAGCCGGCGCGACCTCTCCCAGTTCCTGCTGCGGCTCGAGCAGACCCTGGCGGCGGCGGTGAAGACCGTGGTGGGCCTGTCCGACGTGCTGGCGCTCGGCGCCGCCGGGCCGCTCAACGACAAGCAGCGCGAATACGCCCAGCGCATCCGCGCCGACGGCCAGCGCCTGGCCCAGCTGCTCGAGGATGTGCACGACCTCGCGCTCATCGACGCCGGCCAGCTCAAGCTCGACGAGAAGACCATCGATCTCGGTCCCTTCATCGCCCAGGCCCTGGACCAGATGCGCGTCCAGGCGGATCGCAACAAGATCTCGCTGATGCACAGCCTGCCGGTCGACATGCCGAGGCTCTCCGCCGATCCGGGCCGGCTCCGCCAGATGATGCGCCGCCTGATCGACCTCGCTATCCGCACCGGCGAGAGCGGCGGGCAGGTGCATGTCCGGGTCGCGCGCGAGCCCGCCGGCGGCCTCGCGCTCTCGGTCGAGGCCGCGAGCCAGGGCTTCGGTCATCCGGATGCCGAGGTGGCGCTGTCGCGGCCCGAGGGGCCGGGGGGCGCTTCGGCGCTGACGCTGCCGCTGGTGAAGGCGCTGGCCGAGCGTCATGGCGGCCGCATGAGCGTCGGCCCCGCACCGGGCCGCGGCTCCGTCGCGACCCTGCACTTCCCGCCGATGCGGACGATCGCGGCTTAGGCCGGCGCGAAAGCCTCGCGCTCGCCGAGGATACCCCGGAAGCTGTGGCGGCCGAGCGAGCGCATCTTGCTGCGTGCCGCCTTGGCCGCCTCGGCCGAGAGCACGATCTGCTCGCCGAGCGGCTTGCAGAGCTGGGCGAGGCGGCTCACGAGATTGACCGTCGGGCCGATCACGGTGAAGTCGAGGCGCTCGGGCGCGCCGATATTGCCGTAGGTGACCGGCCCCATATGGAGGGCGATGCCGCAGCGGATCTCGGGATAGTTGCCGCCGCCGCCGCGCTCGCGATTGATCTCCGCCAGCCGTTCGAGGAGCGCACGCGAGGCCGACAGCGCGCGGATCGCGGCATCGCAATCGTCCTCGTCGCAGCGGAAGATCGCGAGGATGGCGTCGCCCATGAACTTGAGCACCTCGCCTTTCGACTCGGTCACGGACTCGACCGCGGCCGAGAAATAGGCGTTGAGCAGGCCCAGCATCTCGTCGCGCGCCAGCGTCTCCGAGAGCTGGGTGAAGCCGCGGAGGTCGCAGAGCCAGACCACCGCGCGCGTCGTATGGCCGACGCCCTGGACGATCTCGCCGGCGAGGATACGCCGCGCCGGCTCCTCGCCGACATAGGCGGTGAGCAGACCCTCGATCGATCGACGCGCGGAATAGACCCGGCCGACCAGCGCCAGAGAGGGAGTGATCGCATCGAATAGCCGGATATGATCGGGCTCGAAGCCGTTCGGCGCGTCGGTACCGTAGGTGACGATACCTCCCTGCAGGCCCGGTCCCATATCGAGCGGGATCACATAGTAGTCCGTGAGGCCCTTGTCGCGCAGCTCCTCGAGAACCGGGAAGTCGAACTCCGCATCCGGCCCGGTCAGACGCCGGCGCAGCGGCTCGCGTGTACGCATCACCTGGGCGATCGGGCTGTGCGAGAAGACGCGCGAGGTCATGAGGTCGCGCCGTCGCCCGGTCTCCGAGGCGGGCTGGCCGCGCCGCCATTCCCAGGTGGCCGCCCGGAATACGGGATGAAGCTGGCTCAAGGTCAGAGTCATGCGCACCACCGGCACGCCTTGATCGCGCAGGATCGATGCGAAGCTCTCGACGAAGGCGAGGGCCGAGTCGAAGTTGCCGCCCTCGCTCACCAGCCAGCTGCTGACCGCGGCGTGTTGCATGCGCAAATCGTTGCCTGCCATCGCTAGGGCTTCGTCGGCGCCGGCGCCGGGCGCGGACGCGGCGCCGGGCTGATGATCACGTTGTCGACCGGGCGGCCCCAGATGCCGAGGCTGCGGCGCTCGGCCAGTCGTTCCCACTGCATGTACTCGAACGGCGCTTCCTGCCCGGCCATCGCCCAGCCGTTCAGGATCATCCAGCCGCCGAGGTCCTCGCCCAGCACGGAGCAGCGCCCGAGCATGGCGTTGCCGGCGTCGCGGCCTAGGTCCTGGCAGCGCACGAACTCGGCGCCGACCTTGCGGATCAGCTGCAGGACAGCGCGCGGCGCGCAGGTCGCCGGCATGTCCGGCTGGCCGCAGATCCGATCGGTCGGAGGGATCGAGACGCCCTGCAGACGCACATGCTTGCCGCCGACCGACAGGCTGCCATCGTCGAGCACGCGCGCCCAGCTCGACAGGTCGGCCTGGGCGGAGGCCGATGCCGATCCCAGGGCCAGCGCGATGACGGCGAGAGCGACACGGAGAGGGCGCATGCACATGCTCGGAAGGGGACGGTCGATCCGAGCACAGCATATGGGAACGGCGAAATCGTGGCGAAAGGGGGCGGACTCGTAAGCCCTCTCCCACCGGGAGAGCGACTGTGTTTGCAAGATGGTTTCATAGTCTTTCAGGCGTTCTTCCACGGTGCGGAAGTTTTGAGGATTGCATTGAGAATGCCGAGCAGCTTGCGCATGCAGGCCGTGATGGCGACCTTGGGCA
>VGEH01000157.1 GCA_016869375.1 Alphaproteobacteria bacterium
CGCATAAATCTGGCAGCGGTCCTCATAGGTAACTCGCCGGTATCGGCTCATCAGTAACCTCGCGTGAGTGCAAGAGGTTACCCCTTCGCCCTTCCATAAAATTATGCACTGGCTACTTGAATCCGCGGTTTCTAGATCTCGGGAATCGGCAAAGAAAACGCGCTCGCAGGACCCGATCCCGCGAGCGCGTCCCGGAAGCGACCGGTGGTTCTAAGCGGCCTTCATCAGGCCGCGCAGGACGTACTGAAGAATACCGCCATGGCGGTAGTACTCGATCTCGTCGGCCGTATCGATGCGGCACATCACCTGGATGGTCTCGCTCTTGCCGTCCGCGCGCTTGATGCGCACGTTGACGTCCATGCGCGGCTTGATGCCGCCGGCGATGCCTTCGATATCGACGATCTCGTCGCCGACGATGTTCAAGGACTTCCGCGTCATGTCGCCCTTGAACTGCAGCGGCAGCACGCCCATGCCGACCAGGTTCGAGCGATGGATGCGCTCGAAGCTCTCGACGATGACCGCGCGGATGCCGAGCAGGATCGTGCCCTTGGCCGCCCAGTCGCGCGACGACCCGGTGCCGTATTCCTTGCCGCCGAAGACGACCAGCGGCACGCCCTCGGCCTTGTACTGCATCGCCGCGTCGTAGATCGACATGACCTTTCCGGAGGGGAAGTGCTTGGCCATGCCGCCCGACGTGCCGGGTGCTGCCTCGTTCTTGAGGCGGATATTCGCGAAGGTCCCGCGCATCATGACTTCATGGTTGCCGCGGCGCGCGCCGTAGCTGTTGAAGTCGGCCGGTCGTACCTGATGCTGCAGCAGGTAGTCGCCGGCGGGGCCGTCCTTCTTGATGTTGCCGGCGGGCGAGATGTGGTCGGTGGTGATCGAGTCGCCGAGGAGGGCGAGCACGCGCGCGCCCTTGACGTCCGTGATCTTGCCCGGCTCCTTCGGCATGTTCTCGAAATAGGGCGGGTTCTTCACATAGGTCGAGCCCGGCTGCCATTTGTAGGTCAGGCCCGTCGTGGTCTTCACCTTCCGCCACTCGGGCGGGCCTTCGAAGACGTTGGCATAGCGCTTCCGGAACATCTCCGGCGTCAGCGAGCGATTCATCTCCTCGGCGATGTCGCTGTTCGATGGCCAGATGTCTCGGAGATAGACGGGCTTGCCGTCCTTGCCGGTTCCCAGGGGATCCTTGGTCAGGTCGACCTTCATCGACCCGGCCAGCGCATAGGCGACGACCAGCGGCGGCGAAGCCAGGTAGTTCGCCTTGGTCTGCGGGCTGACGCGGCCTTCGAAGTTGCGGTTGCCCGAGAGCACCGCGGCGACCACCAGGTCCTTCGCCTCGACCGCGGCGATGATCTCGTCGCTGAGCGGACCTGAGTTGCCGATGCAGGTGGTGCAGCCATAGCCGACAAGGTTGAATCCCAGCTTGTCGAGCTCGGTCTGCAGCCCGGCCTTGACCAGATAGTCGGTGACCACCTGGCTTCCGGGCGCCAGCGAGGTCTTGACCCAGGGCTTCGTGGTCAGGCCCTTGGCGACGGCGTTCTTGGCGAGCAGGCCGGCCGCCATCAGCACCGCCGGGTTGGAGGTGTTGGTGCAGCTGGTGATCGCGGCGATCACCACATCGCCGTCCTTGAGCTCGTAGTTGGTGCCTTCGACCGCGACGCGGCGGTCGCCGCCGCCCATCTCGGTCAGCGCGGTGCCGAAGCTCGGCGCCGTGTTCGACAGCAGAACGCGGTCCTGCGGGCGCTTCGGTCCGGCGAGCGACGGCTCGACGGTGCCGAGATCGAGCTCGAGCGAGTCGGTGAACACGGGGTCAGGCGTCGAGTCGTCGCGCCACATGCCCTGTGCCTTGGCATAGGCCTCGACCAGGGCGATACGATCGGCATCGCGGCCGGAGAACTTCAGATACTTGATGGTCTCGGCGTCGATCGGGAAGAAGCCGCAGGTGGCGCCGTACTCAGGTGCCATGTTGGCGACCGTGGCGCGGTCGGCGAGCGTCAGGCCGCCGACGCCGGGGCCGTAGAACTCGACGAACTTTCCGACCACGCCCTTCTTGCGCAGCATCTGAGTGACGGTCAGCACCACGTCGGTCGCGGTCGTGCCTTCCTTCGGCTTGCCGAACAGCTTGAAGCCCACGACTTCGGGAATCAGCATCGACACCGGCTGACCCAGCATGGCCGCCTCGGCCTCGATGCCGCCGACGCCCCAGCCCAGCACGGCCATGCCGTTGACCATGGTCGTGTGGCTGTCGGTGCCGACCAGCGTGTCCGGATAGGCCACGGTCGGGCCGCCCGAAGAGTCGGTCCACACGACCTGTGCCAGGTATTCGAGATTCACCTGATGGCAGATGCCGGTGCCCGGCGGCACGACGCGGAAGTTCGAGAAGGCGTCCTGGCCCCAGCGCAGGAACTCGTAGCGCTCGCCATTGCGCTCGAACTCGAGCCTGACATTGTCTTCGAAGGCCTTGGGACCGCCGAAGCTGTCGACCATCACCGAGTGGTCGATGACGAGATCGACCGGCGACAGCGGGTTGATCTTGGTCGGGTCGCCGCCGAGCGCGACCATCGCGTCGCGCATCGCGGCGAGGTCGACAACGGCGGGAACGCCGGTGAAGTCCTGCATGAGAACACGCGCCGGGCGATAGGCGATCTCGCGGTCGGACCGCTTGTCCTTGAGCCAGGCGGCGCAGGCTTTGACGTCGTCGACGGTGACGGTGCGCCCGTCCTCCCAGCGCAGCAGGTTCTCGAGCAGAACCTTCAGCGAGAAGGGAAGCCTCGACACATCGCCGAGTCCGGCCTCATTGGCAGCGGGCAGGGAGAAGTAGTCGTAGCTCTTGGATCCCACCTTGAGCTGGCGGCGGGTCTTTAGCGTGTCATGTCCGGTGACGGCCACGGTCTGTCCCCCTCTTGGATGAGCCGGAAACCGCGCGGCCAAGGATTGGCGCGGAGGCCGTTGCGGCCGCGCGAATCAGTTAATGCCCCAAAATACCTTAAGGGATTGCTAAGTCCAGGGAATGACAGGCCTCGTGAGCCATGGCGGATCATTCGAGCGCGTCAGGGTCGGCCCCGCTGTTCATTACAATCGTTTAAAAATTATATCATAAACAAATGTTTTTATCTCTTCGGCGCGCTGGATTTCTGAATTAATGTTCAGCCCTCTGGCGGTCACTCCTGACCACCAGCTTCCGATCCTAAGGGGATACGCCATGGTTTCACGTATTGCGGCAGTGCTCGCCGTCGTTGTTGCGTTGCTTGCGTTCCCCGCGACCGCCGCCGACGACCGCGATTTCACCGTGATCAACGGCACCGGCTACGACATCAAGGGCCTCTACATCAACCCGCCCGGCGACGAGGCGTGGACCGAGAACGAGCTCAAGGGCACGCTCGGCGATGGCAACAAGTTCGACGTCAAGTTCACCCAGGCCGACAAGGGCTGCACCTGGAACATGAAGGTCACCTGGACCGACAACAGCTGGCAGATCTTCCGTGGGCTCGATCTCTGTAAGATCAGCAACGTCACGCTCAAGTACAACAAGGCGACCGACACCGCCTCGTACGTCTGGGACTGATGCGATCGCGCGTTCCGGCCTTTCTCCGTGGGAGGCCGGAACGCGTCTCAGGCGAGCACGCGCGCGAAGATCGTCTCGACGTGCTTGGTGTGGTAGCCCATGTCGAACAGGCTCTCGAGCTTCCTCAGACCCAGCCCGTCGACGACAGCCTTCTCCTGATTCAGCCGCTCCAGGAACTGGCCGCCCTCGCGCCAGGTCGCCATCGCGTTTCGCTGCACAATCTCGTAGGCCGCTTCGCGGCTGACGCCGGCTTGGGTCAGCTCCAGCATCACGCGCTGCGAGAAGACGAGGCCGCCCAGGCTCTCGAGGTTCGCCTTCATGCGCTCCGGATAGACGACGAGCTCGTCTACGACGCGCGCCAGGCGATTGAGCGCGAAGTCGAGATGCACGGTCGCATCCGGACCGATGCCGCGTTCGGCCGAGGAATGGCTGATGTCGCGCTCGTGCCAGAGCGTCACGTTCTCGAGCGCCGGGATCACCGCGGAGCGCACGAGGCGCGCGAGGCCGGTCAGGTTCTCGGTCAGCACCGGGTTGCGCTTGTGCGGCATCGCCGAGGAGCCCTTCTGGCCTGGCGAGAAATACTCTTCCGCCTCGCGCACCTCGGTCCGCTGCAGATGTCGGATCTCGGTCGCCAGCCGCTCGATGCCCGAGGCGACGACCGCGAGCGCCGAGAAATAGGCGGCATGACGGTCGCGCGGGATCACCTGGGTCGAGACCGGCTCGGGCGTGAGACCGAGCTTGGCCGCGACATAGGCTTCGACCTTCGGATCGACATTGGCGAAGGTGCCGACGGCGCCGGAGATCTGGCAGGTCGCGACCTCGGTGCGCGCCTGGACGAGGCGCGCGCGGTTGCGGCGGAACTCGGCGTAGTGGCCGAGCAGCTTGACCCCGAAGGTCGTCGGCTCGGCATGGATGCCGTGGCTGCGGCCGATGCAGATCGTGTGCTTGTGCTCGAGCGCGCGCTTCCTGAGCGCCTCCAGCACCTTGTCGACGCCGGCGATGAGGATGTCGGCGGCCTGCACCAGCTGCACCGCGAGGCAGGTATCGAGCACGTCCGAGGAGGTCATGCCCTGGTGCAGGAAGCGCGCCTCCTCGCCGACATGCTCGGCGACGTTGGTGAGGAAGGCGATGACGTCGTGCTTGGTGGTCTTCTCGATCTCGTCGATGCGGGCCGGGTCGACCTTGCCGCGGGCGCGGATCGCCTCGACTGCCGATTTCGGCACGATGCCCTGCTCGACCATCGCTTCGGCGGCGAGAATCTCGATTTCGAGCCAGATCCTGTAGCGGTTCTCAGGCTCCCAGATCCGGGCCATCTCGGCTCGTGTGTAGCGCGGGATCATCGGCGGCCGGTTCCCCTCAAGGCGGCGTCAGCGGACCGCCGGTATAGCACCTGACAGCGGAAGATCGATGCGGAAGATGGTGCCTTCCGGCCCGCTCTCGACCAGGCGGAGCCGCCCGCCATGCGCTTCGACGAGATCGCGGGCGATCGCGAGGCCCAGGCCCGTGCCGCCCGGCCGTCCCGTGTTGAAGGGCTGGAAAAGCTTCGGACGCACCATCTCCGGAATCCCGGGCCCGTCGTCCTTGATGGTGATCGAGACGCCGCCTGGGCCGTTGGTCGCGCCGATCTCGCCGAGCCGGGCGCCGGCGAGGCGCGCGTTGCGGACGAGGTTGCCGAGCACGCGATAGAGCTGGTCGCGATCGGCGTCGATGGTGAAGTTGGCCGCGCAGGTGAAATCGAGGCGGAAGCCCTCTTCGCCGATCACGACCTGGTCCTGGCCGATCTCCTGGACCAGGTCCCCCAGCGGGAAGCGGGTCGGCGTCACTGCCGGGCGGTCGGTGGCGAAGTCGAGCGTCGCCTGGGTCAGCGTCACCGCGCGATTGACCGCGCGCACCAGCCGCGGCGTCAGCCGCTTCACTTCCGGGTCGGTGGAGTCGGCGAGACGATCGGAGAGCATCTGCACGGTCGAGAGGATGTTCTTGAGATCGTGCCCGAGCTTGGAGACGCCGCTGCCGAGCGCCGCCAGCCGCTTCTGCTGATGGAAGGCATGGCGGAGATCGTCCTGCATTGAGGCGAGCGAGGTCTCGGCGATGCCGAGTTCGTCCGAGCGCGACGACGGCGCTTCCGTCGCCGGCACCTCGGGATGGAAGGCGATCATGCGCTGGGTCAGCCGCCGCATCGGCCGGACCAGCAGCACCTGCAGGGCGAGGTAGAGAAGGCTCGCGGTCACAACCGCGATCAGGATCGACAGGACCAGGATGCGCTGGGAGTAGTCGATCATCTCCTCGCGCATCGGCCATTCGTCGAGGACGACGACGGCGAGCACGCCGGCGTCCTTCGGGCTGGGGCCGATGACGCGAAGGATGCGGTTCCGCCCCTGGCCCAGCACGGCGAAGGCATCGCGGATCAGGTCGACGAAATTATCATCGCGCAGGTCGATCTCGCGGTCGACCGTGGGCATCTCGGGCGCCATCAGGTTGTGGGTGAGCTTCCCTTCCTGGTAGAGGCCGACGGCATGGGCGCCGACGTGGCGCAGGAGGGTCGAGGACAGCTGGGGCGTGACCAGGCGCTCGGGGGTGGCATCGAGGGACAGGCCGGCGAGGTGCGAGGCTGCCAGTTTCTGTTCTAGATAGACCAGTCTGTATCGTGCTATGGAAGGCACGAAGACCATCACTTCGGTCAGCATGACGAAGAAGACGGTCAACAGCAGCAAGCGGGCGGAAAGCCCCATTTGGCGCGGCAGGAAACGCAGATTACGGAGCTCCACCGCCGGCCCCCTTCGGGCCTTATACGTGCCTGAACCGCTACCGGATCACCGCCCCCAGTGGCCGCCGCGGTTGGTTGACTTGCCTAACCCGAGCCACTATACAGCGGGCCTCGTTGCGAGTAGAGCCCGGCATGGCCGGGTATACGGAGTTTTCTCGTGAAGCGCACTTATCAGCCGAGCGTGCTCGTCCGTAAGCGACGGCACGGCTTCCGGTCCCGCATGGCGACGGTCGGTGGCCGCAAGGTCCTGAATTCCCGCCGCGCCAAGGGCCGCAAGCGCCTCTCCGCCTAAGGCCCAGTCAACGCCATGGCGCTCCGGCGGCTCAAGCGGCGGCCGGACTTCCTCCAGGTCGCGTCCACGGGACAGAAGTCGGCGATGCCCGGCTTGGTCTTGCAGACTCGCGACCGCGCCGATGGCGACGGGCTTCGCGTCGGCTTCACCGCCAGCCGCAGGGTCGGCGGCGCGGTCGAGCGCAACCGCGCCAAGCGCCGTCTGCGCGCCGCGGCCGAGCAGGTGCTCGGGCTCAAGGGCCGCGCGGCGCATGATCATGATTATGTCCTGATCGCGCGCGCCGAGACGATCAGGCGTCCTTACCGGCTCCTTCTCGAAGATCTCGACCGGGCGCTTCAGCGGATCGACGGAGCAAGGCGGCGATGACCGATCCGGCGACGCTGGCGCTCACCGGCGCGCTGCGCGCCTACAAGCTCGTGGTCTCGCCGCTGCTCGGCCATAACTGCCGCTTCCTGCCCAGCTGCTCGGACTACGCGATCGAGTCGATCAAGGTACACGGGCCGGTTTCGGGAAGCTGGCTCGCGACAAAGCGTCTCTGCCGTTGCCACCCCTGGGGCGGCGATGGCTACGACCCGGTACCGCCGCGCTCCTGCTCAACCAGCTGACCTCACAAGCCGGACCATGATGGGCGACCAGAAAAATCTCGTCATCGCGATCGCACTGTCGCTCGCCATTCTCCTCGGCTTCCAGTTCTTCTACGAGCTGCCGAAGATGCGCGACCAAGCGGCGCAGCAGCAGGCGACGCAGACCGATGTGAGCCGCCCCGCGGCGCCGGCGGCGCCAGGAACCACGGCGGCGCCCGGCACGACCGCGTCGAGCCTGACGCAGCAGCTGCTGGGGCCGACCGATCGCATCACAGCGATCGCCGCAAGTCCGCGCATCCCGCTCGACACGCCGTCGGTGCGCGGCTCGATCGCGCTCAAGGGCGGACGGCTCGACGATGTCGTGCTCAAGGGCTATCGCGAGACCACGCAGCCCAATTCGCCGAACATAACGCTGCTGTCGCCGGCGGCGAGCCCCGATCCGTATTACGCCGATTGGGGCTGGGTTCCGGCGGCCGGCACCGAGATCAAGGTGCCGGACGGCGAGACCGTATGGGCCGCGGACAAGGATCGCCTGACGCCGGAGAGCCCGGTCACGCTGACTTGGGCGAACGGCCAGGGCTTCACCTTCCAGCGGCACTTCGCCATCGACAACCGATACATGGTGACGGTGACGCAGCGCGTGCTCCGCACAGCCGCCGGCGAGCCGGTGACGCTGCATCCCTACGAGTTGGTCACGCGCTCCAACACGCCGAATGTGCTCGGCTACTACATCCTCCATGAGGGCGCCTATGGCGTGTTCGACGGCACCCTGAAGGAGCTGAGCTACTCCGACATGAAGGAGGCCAAGAACGGCGTCATCGAGGCGAACTCGACCGGCGGCTGGATCGGCTTCACCGACAAGTACTGGATGGTCGCGGCGATTCCCGACCAGAAGATCGCCTACAAGGCTCGCTTCGCCCATGCGCTGACCGGCAGGATCGACAAGTACCAGGTCGACGTTCTCGGCGCTGGCCAGGCGCTGGCGCAGGGCCAGGCGATCGAATCCGTGAGCCGGGTCTTTGTCGGTGCCAAGGAGGTCTCGACCCTTGAGGCCTACCAAGAGCAGTTCGGCATCGTCCGCTTCGACCTCGCTATCGACTGGGGCTGGTTCTACTTCCTGACGCGGCCGATCTTCTTCGTGCTCCATTGGATCGCGCATCAGGTCGGCAATTTCGGCGTCGCCATTCTGGTGCTGACCGTTCTGGTCAAGCTCCTCTTCTTCCCCCTCGCCAACAAATCCTACGTGGCGATGAGCAAGATGAAGGCGCTGCAGCCCGAGATGATGAAGCTCCGCGAGCGCTTCGAGAACGACAAGCAGCGCATGAATCAGGAGCTGATGGCGCTCTACAAGCGCGAGAAGGTGAACCCGGCCGCCGGCTGCCTTCCGATCCTCGTGCAGATCCCGGTGTTCTTCGCGCTCTACAAGGTGCTGTTCGTCACCATCGAGATGCGCCATGCGCCGTTCTACGGCTGGATCAAGGATCTCTCCGCGGCCGACCCGACGACGATCTTCAACCTGTTTGGCCTCATCCCGTGGCAACCGCCGGAGCTGCTGATGGTCGGCGTGTGGCCGCTGATCATGGGCGTGACCATGTGGTTCCAGCAGAAGCTGAACCCGCAGCCGGCCGATCCCATCCAGGCGCGGATATTCATGATCCTGCCGGTGGTGTTCACCGTGATGCTGGCGAGCTTCCCGGCAGGCCTCGTCATCTACTGGGCCTGGAACAACGTGCTGTCCATGGCGCAGCAATGGGCCATCATGTACCGGATGGGCGTGAAGGCGACGTGAGCGAAGAAGCGAACGAGGTCGACGCCCTCGACGAGGAAGATGGGCGTCTCCTCTTCGCCAAGGAGTGCTGCTTCGTCGCAGGATCCGAGCGGCTCGAGGGCCTGCCGGAGTTCAGCCTGCCCGAGGTCGCCTTCGCCGGCCGCTCGAATGTCGGCAAGTCGAGCCTGCTCAACGCGCTGACCAACCGCTCGACCCTGGCGCGAGTCTCAAACACGCCCGGGCGCACGCGTCAGCTGAACTTCTTCGATCTCGGCGGCCGGCTGCTCCTTGTCGACATGCCGGGCTATGGCTATGCAGAGGCCTCCAAGGCCGACATCAAGCGCTGGCAGAAGCTGATCGACACCTATCTCTCGGGTCGGCCGACGCTGGCGCGCGTAATGCTGCTGGTCGATGCGCGCCACGGTCTCAAGGCGACCGACCGCGATCTGATGAAGCGCCTCGACGAGCGCGCCGTCTCCTACCAGGTGGCGCTGACCAAGTCCGACCAGCCGAAGGCGTCTGAGCTCGAGGCGACCCGGGCGAAGGTCGCGACGGAGCTCGCCAAGCATCCGGCAGCACACCCTGACATCGTGATGACATCCGCAACCACCGGGCTCGGCATGCCCGAACTCAGGGCGCGGCTTGCCAAGCTGGCGGCGGCGCCGCCTTCCCGGTAGATTTCGCGCGCCCGTTCCCCACCCTGCGGACCAGCCGACATGACCGACAACGCCGACCTGCTCGCGAAAGCCAAGGTGCTGTCCGAGGCGCTGCCCTACATGCGCCAGTTCGCGGGCTCGACCTTCGTCGTGAAATACGGCGGACACGCCATGGGCGACACCGAGATGGCGAAGATCTTCGCCCGCGACATCGTGCTGCTGAAGCAGATCGGCGTGAACCCGATCGTCGTTCATGGCGGCGGCCCGCAGATCGGCCAGATGCTCGAGCGGCTCAAGATCAAGAGCGAGTTCATCGACGGGCTGCGCGTCACCGACAAGGCGACGGTGGAGATCGTCGAGATGGTGCTCGCCGGCACCATCAACAAGCAGATCGTCGCCTTCATCAACGAGGCGGGCGGCACCGCGGTCGGCGTTTCCGGCAAGGATGGCCGCCTGATCCGCGCCGAGAAGATCAAGCGGAAGAAGATCGACCCCGACTCCAACATCGAGAAGGTGCTCGATCTGGGATTCGTCGGCGAGCCTGTCGAGGTCAATCCCATGATCCTGCAGAAATTCGCACAAGCCGACATCATTCCGGTGGTGGCGCCCGTCGGCTTCGGCAACGACGGCGAAACCTACAACATCAACGCCGATACCTCGGCCGGCGCCATAGCCGGCGCGATGAAGGCGACACGCTTCCTGCTGCTGACCGACGTTGCCGGCGTGCTCGACAAGGACAAGAAGCTGATCTCGGAACTCTCGGCTAACCAGGCGCGCGCGCTCATCAAGGACGGCACGATCTCCGGCGGCATGATCCCCAAGGTCGAGACCTGCCTGCTCGCTGTCGACGGCGGCGTCGAGGCTGCCGTGATCCTCGACGGTCGCGTGCCGCACGCCCAGCTTCTCGAGATCTTCACCAAGGGCGGCGTCGGCACGCTTATCCGGCGAAGCTAGACCGCGCTCTACAAGCACATCGTTGAGAGGCTCGCCGATGGGCCGGGTGTGCGGCCCGGGGACGTGCCGATCGTGCTCGCCCGAAGCGATCTCGCGACGTCGAGGCCCATTATGTCCTGAACCCGCCGCAGCCGATCACGGCGTCGCTTAGGCCGCCTTCGCCGGCATCGATCGCGCGACCGAGTCCAGGATCAGGAGCGCCTCGTCGATCTCCTGCTCGTCGACAACGAGCGGCGGGATCAGGCGGATCACCCGATCCTGGGCCGGCACGACGAGAAGGCCGGCGGCCCGCAGCCGGTCGACGATCGCGCCCTGCGACGCCGCACAGCGGAGGCCCAGCAGCAGGCCGACGCCGCGCCGGCTTTCGAACACGTTCGGATGATGGGCAACGAGGCTGTCGAGGCCGGCTGCCAGCTTCTCGCCCTTGCGCGCGACCTCGGCGAGGAAAGCCGGCTCGGCGATGATGTCGAGCACGGTCGAGGCGACGGCCATGGCGAGCAGATTGCCGCCGAAGGTCGACGCATGGCTTCCGGCGGTCATCGCCGCGGCGGCCGTGGCCGTGGCGACGCAGGCAGCGACCGGGATGCCGCCGCCGAGGGTCTTCGCCAGGCTCATCACGTCCGGGACCACGCCGACGCGCTCATGCGCGAAGAGCTTGCCGGAGCGTCCGAGTCCGCACTGAACCTCGTCGAACATCAGCAGCAGGCCGTGCTTGTCGGCGAGCGCGCGAAGGCCTTTCAGGAAAATCGAGTCCGGCACGCGGATGCCGCCTTCGCCCTGAATCGGCTCGACCAGGATGGCTGCAGTCTCAGGCCCGATCAGCGCTTCCGCCTGGGCGAGGTCGCCATAGGGGGCGTGGTCGAAACCCGGCGTGACCGGTCCGAAATCCTGCAGGTTCTTCGGATTGCCGGCGGCGGCGAGCGTTGGATAACGTACAGAATCTTTCGCACTTTCGGGAATGGTGGCTTCTTCTAGAGTGAAGGAGCAAACGATGAGCAGTGAGACTGCGATGGGCCAGGTGATCCAGATCGACGAGGCTCGGATCAGG
>VGEH01000158.1 GCA_016869375.1 Alphaproteobacteria bacterium
AGTTTCGAAACGATCTCTTCAGGCTTGTGCCTCTTCTTCGGCATTGCAGTCCTCCTTCTTGTCAAAAGACATAGTTCAGGGTGGACCACTTTTCAGGGGGAGGACCAGCGACGACATCCGCATCCTGAGCGCCTGGTACGGGCTGGAAGGCCGCGCCTGCGACGCGACCCGCGATGCGCAGCGCATGTGCGAAGGGCGTTCGCGCTGCACGATCCCGGCGACCAATCGGCTTTGCGGCGATCCCGTCCCTCAGGTCAGGAAGGTGCTGACCGTCTGGTATCGCTGCGACCGCGGCCGGCCGCGCAGCAGCACGCGCTGGGAGGGCACCTATCTCGGGCTCCGCTGCGACTGACCCCTCAAGCCGTCGAGCGTGAGCGCCGCGGCGCCGGAGGCAACTCCGGCGCCGCGTGTGTCTCAGTGGTCCTTGAAGTAGTCGGGGAAGTCGCGCTTCATGATGAAGAGCCGCGAGTTCAGCGACTGGCGGACCTGCATGTTGGGCGGCCGCCGGCGGAAGTACTCGTAGTATTCCGTGCTGAGCTTCGCCGCCGCCTCGGCCGCCTCGAACCGCCCTTTCGGCTCGCGCCAGATCTCGTACAGCGCATGGCCGAGACCGCCTTCGACCTGGAAGTCGAGGAACAGCCGCATATAGGTCTGGCCGCCGAGCAGCTTCTTGAAGGTACTCGGCTTCGTCTTCGCGAAGATCACCTCGGGGCAGTTGATCTGGGTCTCGGCGGCGTAGCCGGGGCCCGTGCGCACGAAGCAGGTGAAGCCGGAATAGCCGCAGGGATTGCTCGCGGGCTTCGTCTCCTTGGCCGAGATCACGTTCAGCCCGGCATTGACCTGGACTGGATTCTTGGTCACCGGGTTGAGCATGGGCTTTCCGGTCACGGGATCGATCTGATTCGTCGTCTTCGACGGATTGAAGTACTGATAGATGAACCCGATCACATCGATCTGCCTGAGATCGCCGGGCGCGGGATAGAGGTACTGCTGCGGCGCCACCACGGTGCAACGCGCCAGGTCCTTCAGCTGGTACCAGTCGCCGCCGTAGTCCGAGCCGAGCTTGCGAGAGGCGCTTTCCTCGGTCTTGAGCGGACCGGGAATGTATTTCACATAGCCAAACTTCTTCTCGATCTCCTTGCCGAAGGCGTCAAGCTGATCCTTCGAGGTCTGGCCGCTCGCGAAGAGATTCTGCTTGATGCGGCCCTGCGCTGCGTCCTTGATCTGCTGGTTGAACGGCAGCTTGCCTTTGACCATCGCGTCGAGTTGGGCCTTGGTCGGACCGGTCATCGTCTTCCCCTCTCGGTCGGTAACTGCCGGCATGCAACCGCGACGCGCGTAGTAACGCAACAGAAAAACTTCCTGTAATATTTGAAGACATGTCTGATTCTCGACAATTCGCGCCGGCGACGCAGCGCAATCGCGAGCCGATCCTTGAAGTACTGCGGACAGTCTTGCCTGCATCGGGGCTTGTGCTGGAGATCGCGAGCGGCTCGGGCGAGCACGCCATCCACTTCGCGCAGGCGCTGTCGGGCCTCTCCTTCCAACCGAGCGATCCCGACGAGAAGGCGCGCGCGAGCATCGCCGCGTGGATCGCGGCGACCGGCCTCCCCAACATCCATCCGCCGATCCGCGTGGACGTGACCGAGCATCCGTGGCCGATCGCCTCGGCCGATGCCGTCCTCTGCATCAACATGGTCCACATCTCGCCCTGGAGCGCGACCGAGGCGCTGTTCCGGGGAGCGGCGGGCATCCTCCGCCCCGGCGCGCCGCTCTGTCTCTACGGCCCCTATTTCAGCCGCGAGGTCGAGACGGCGCCGAGCAACCTCGCCTTCGACCGGAGCCTGCGCGAACGCAATCCGGCCTGGGGCGTGCGCCAGCTGGAGGACGTGGTCGCGCTCGCGCGGGCCTGCGGATTCGCCAAGCCACTTGTCACAGCCATGCCGGCCAACAACCTTTCCCTGATTTTCCGACGTGCACAGGGTTAATAAACGGAACTTAGCCGTAATTATTGAAAATTGTTTGGATTTTCGGAGTGTACTTCCTTGATCTAAAAGGCAAAATAGCACTTGTACCGCCAGATTCAGGGCTGGCGGCTACCGGCAAAATGCCGCTTTGGGTGGCACGCAGAAGGCGCGCTTGCGAGGGGGTTCTGTGTTTCTTTTCCGATCGAAGACCTACGAGATCCAGGCGAGCCGGAAGGGCCGCTGGACCATCGAGCAGACCTCGACCGACCAGGCCGACGCCGAAGTTGCGGCCAAGGCACTTCTCAACAAGCTGAAGGACATCGAGGCGATCCGCGTCGTTCTCGACGGACGCAGCGAGAAGGTTCTTTTCGAGCAGAAAAAGCCGCAGACCAAGAACCCGATCGTCGTGCCGCAGATCGAGGAAGCCCCGGTCTGCTCCAACCCGGACGATCTTTATGGCCCGCAGAGCCGCAAGATCGTGAACCGTCTGTTCCGCCAGTATCTCGACCGCGCCATGCTGACGCCGACCGAGATCATGCATAGCGGCCGCGAGATGAAGCGGGTGATGGATTTCGAATCCATCGTGCAGACCGCGATCGCCCGCGTCGCCAGCGTCCAGAAGGATTCCGAGGGCGGCGACGCCAAGAAGCGCACCGACGCGCTCTGGAGCATGGTCAACGGCATCTCCAAGCGCGCGACCGAAGCCGACAAGCTGAAGCTCCCTTCGATCAGGGAGCTGGGCTTCGACGAGGCGGTCAAGTTCGTCACCAAGGCGGCGAAGCCGGAGGAGCTCAAGTTCACGCTCCGCTGCGTCTTCTCGCGCGAGCTATCGCAGACCCGGTCCTGGTACGGCAAGCTGACCCAGGTGCTCGAGTGGAGCAACACTTCGCGCGAATCCGCAGGGCTCGTGTTGCTCGACGACTTCATCTCGGACACGCTGGCCTCGGGCACGCTGATCGCCGACATCCTCGGCAACCAGCCGAATCTCGCGGCGGCGCTGATCAAGCTTCTCGACATCGCCGATGGCGAATACAAGCCCGGCCGCAGCCAGTCTCCCGACATGGCCGGCATGGAGGAGATGCTGTGCAAGCTGATGAAGACCGGGCGCCTGCCGGCGAGCCGTGACATCCTGCTCGAGCGCGTGCGCTCGGAGCTGCGCGGCACCAACCCGCTTTCCAAGAACGACGCCAACGCCGAGATCGAGCGCTTCTGCGAGATCATCGACCGCGTGCTGCTCGACCGCGGCGTTGCCGGCGGCACCGGCATGGCCGAGGCTCTCGTGCATCGCGCCACCGTCATCCTCAATGTCGGCGGCGCCAACGGCCAGCGCGAGGGCGTCGTCTGGGTACTCCGCCGCGGCCCATGGCTGACGGCGAACGCGCATTTCCTGATCAGCATCATGAACGGCCGCATGGCGGCGGCGCTTGACGACGTCCCGGCGACCAAGCTCGAGGCCTTGATCGGCGGCATCCACGACGTGGCCGAGATCGCCGGCAACGCTGGCTCGCCAATGGACCATATGCGCTCGGTCACCAACCTGTACCGTGCGATCGAGA
This sequence comes from Alphaproteobacteria bacterium, assembly GCA_016869375.1. Taxonomy (GTDB): domain Bacteria; phylum Pseudomonadota; class Alphaproteobacteria; order SHVZ01; family SHVZ01; genus SHVZ01. Next base: position 3,524 of record VGEH01000158.1, read on the forward strand.
TCTGCATCGGACTGCCGCCGGAATCGGCGAAGGCGATCTGCGCCAAGCTCGACGAGCTGCTCCACGACTATGTGGTCAAGGGCAGGATCGTCGAGCAGATGGACAATCCGGGCTGGAAGCTGCACACGCGCGCCTTCCTGCTGATGCAGATGTGCATGCCCGACGTGCTGCCGAACGGAAAGGCGATCATGATCGCGCGGAAGGCGGTGGTGAACCACCTCCGCCGCCCGAATTTCGAGGTCGAGCTGGTCTCCGGCGTCACCGATCCGGAAGAGCAGAAGAAGATCATCCTGCAGTGCCACCACCTGATGAAGGCCGGCGGCTTCAGGTAAGCTGGAGGGATGAACACATCCCTCTGGCCCGAAGGGGCCGCGTATATCCACGGCCGCTTCATGCCGATCGCCGAGGCGGCGATCCCGGTCACCGATTTCGGCTATCGCCGCTCGGACGTCACCTACGATGTCGTCAGCGTTTGGGGCGGCGCCTTCTTCCGCCTCGACGACCATCTGAAGCGCTTCCGCGCCTCGATGCGGTCGCTCCGCCTTGAGCCGCCGGAATCCGACGATGACTTGAAGCGCGTGCTGACCGAGTGCGTGCGCCGCACGGGCTTGCGCGAAGCCTATGTGGCGATGGACTGCCTGCGCGGCCGGCCCAAGCCCGGCCTGCCACGGCATCCGACCAACTGCGCCAACTACATCGTCACCTTCGCTATCCCCTGGGTCTGGGTGATGTCGCCCGAGGTCCAGGAACGCGGTGCGCATCTGATCGTGGCGAAGACGCCGCGCATCGCCGATGAATCCGTCGACCCCAAGGTGAAGAATTTTCATTGGGGCGACCTCACGCGCGGCCTGTTCGAAGCGCATGACCGGGGCGCCGACAATTGCGTGCTGAGCGACGGCAAGGGCTTCGTCACCGAGGGGCCGGGCTACAACGTCTTCTCGATCACCGACGGCGCGGTCGCCACCTCCGACCGCGGTTCGCTCGAAGGCATCACGCGGCTGTCGGTCCAGGAGCTCTGCCGCGACCTCGGCATCGACTTCGCGATCCGGCCGCTGCCGGTGGACGAGCTCAAGGAGGCGGACGAGATCTTCCTCGCCACCACCGCCGGCGGCATCATGCCCGCCTCCCGCATCGAGGGCCGCATCATGGGCAACGACCGCCCCGGCCCGATCTCATCGAAGCTGCGCGAGACCTTCTGGAAGAAGCGCGCCGAAGGCTGGCACGCGACGCCGATCGCGTATTAGGCCGTCCGCAGCACCTCGCGGATCCGCTCTGCGGCACGCATCGTCAGCAGTATGCGGCGCTCGTCCATCGGCATTGCCTGGGACGAGAACTTGGCGATGACGATCTGGTTCTTGCGATCGACGAAGAGATTCTGCCCGTTGACGCCGAGACAGAACAGCATCGGTGATGCGCCGTGCCACACATACCATTTCGAACGGTAGTGGATCGGCATGCCCGGGTAGTAGGGAGTGAAGTCGCCCTTGTCCCAGGCGGTGCGATCGCCTTTGGTCTCGACATCATCGATCCAGGCTGCCGGCACCACCTGCTTCGCGCCGCGCTTTCCATCCTGCACGAGCAGCTGGCCGACGCGGGCGAGATCGCGGGCCGTCCCGCAGAAGCCGCCGGCGCAGCGCGGCGCGCCCAGACGGTCGACGGTGATGTAGGCGCTGCGCTCGGCACCGAGCGGCCGCCATACCAGGCGGCTCATCACGTCGGCATATCGCTCGCCGGCCGCCCGCTCGATCACCCAGCCGAGGAGGTCGGTGTTCGGCGAGACGTAGTGGAAGCGTCCGCCATGCGGGCCGTCGCTCTCGCCGAGCTGCGGGTAGAAACTGCGGAGATCCGTCGGCTTCTCGCCCGGTTCCAGCGGGTTCCAGTTGGTCGACTTGCGATAGGCGATGATCGGGCCTGACGTCGCGAGATAGTTTTCGTCGAACAGGATACCGGCGCGCATATCGAGGAGCTGGCGGATCGTCGCCCCCTTGTAGGCGGTGCCGCCCACCTCCGGAACCAGCGAGGTCACCGGCGCGGCGAGGTCGAGCTTGCCTTGGGCCTCGAGAATGCCGGCGAGCATCCCCAGCATCGACTTCGACACCGACATGAGGATGTGCGGCGTCGCCGCGGTCATGCCGTTGCCGTAGGACTCGGCGACGATACGGCCGCGATGCAGGACCACGAGAGCGTCGGTGTCGGTTTCGGCGAGGAAACCGTGGAGGTCCATGTCGCCGTCGATGCGGAGCCCCGCCAGATCAGCCGGCGCCGAGGGCAGCCGCCAGACATCCTCGGGGTCGTTCGCGATATCGGCCGAAGGCACGATCTCGCGAACGTGCTGGAACGCCCATTTATTGAACGGCGCCGTCCGCCAGTTGGCCAGCGTCACTTGGCCTCCCGCCGCCGGCGGGAAGCCCTGCATCAGGGAGACGTCGTTCAAGGGAAGCGATCCTCGGTTCGTCGGGAGAGCTACAAGAGTCACCCCGCGATCGGGTACGGTCAACGCCGGACCAAAAGGGAGGGAATGCCATGATCCACGTCCTCGCCATCATCACCACCAAGCCCGGCATGCGCGCCAAGGTGCTGGAGATGTTCCACGCCAACATGCCGGCGGTGCATGCCGAGAAGGGCTGCATCGAGTACGGGCCGGTGGTCGACACCGAGACCTCGCCTGCCAAGTTCGGGCCCGACACCTTCGTCGTCGTCGAGAAATGGGAGACCCCGGCCGACCTCAAGGCGCATGCGGCGGCGCCGCACATGGCCGCCTATGCGGCGAAGGTGAAGGACATGATCGCCAACCGAGCCATCCACGTGCTGGATCCGGCCTGATGCCAACCCTCTCGCATGATCAGGTTCTGAAAGGTCAGGTGGCGCTCGTCACCGGCGCCGGCCGCGGCCTCGGCCGCGCCTTCGCCGAGACGCTGGCGACGATGGGTGCGTCCATCGGCGTGCACGGCATGCGCGAGCATGGTCCCGCCGAATACGGCGAAGGCACGACCTTGACCGCGACCGCCGAGGCGATCGGCAAGGAACACGGCGTCAAGGTCGTGCGCACGCTGGGCGACCTCACGCGCATGGAAGACTGCGCGCGCATCGTCGCCGAGACCGAGAAGGCTCTCGGCCCCATCGACATCCTGGTTCACAACGCCGGCGGCGACATCGCCGCGGCCGGCGGCAAGCCGAACCCCAACGATTGCGTGCTGATCAAGGAGGAGGATGTCCGCGCCGTGCTCGACCGCAACCTCTTGAGCACGATCTTCATGTGCCAGCAGGTGGCGCCCGGCATGATGCAGCGCAAGCGCGGCCGCATCGTCACGCTCAGCTCGATCGCGGGATATATCGGCCGCGAGAACGGGGCGATCTACGCCACCGCCAAGGCCGGCGTCATCCACTACACGCGCTGCCTCGCGGCTCAGCTCCGTCCCTATGACGTGACTGTCAACTCGATCGCGCCCGGCGGCACGCGCACCGGCCGCTTCATCGGCACCGGCCAGGGCAACGATCCGAAGAAGATGGTCACCGAAGGAACGCTCGACCGCGTCGCCACCGTCGACGAGGTCGCGCGCACGGTCGCGATCTTCGCCGGCCCCGCCGGCGCCTTCGTCACCGGCCAGGTGCTGCGCGTCGACGGCGGCGGCCAGCTATGGCCGGCGTGAATGCCTAAGCTGACGCCGAAGCAGATTCAGATGTTCGTCGTCATCGGCGTCTGCGTCGCCATGCCGATGATCGCGATGTTGGCGGTCGCGATCGTCGTCGTCGTCGTCGATTTCATGGCGGGCGGCTAGCGCCGGCGCTTGCGCGCCGGGGCGACGCCTTCGAACCAGCGCGCGAGGTCCGGCCCTTGAGGCCTCCCGGCGGCCTGCCAGAGCTCGAAGGCGCGGCGGCGGACGAAGTCGTCCTCGACCGGCAGCGGATTGCCGAACTCCGGCGGTGCCGCGCCGCGGCGTTTCTTCGGTGCCGGCGCCTTCGCTTCGAACAGGTCGGGGCCGCCGGCGATGACAGGGCGTCTGGCGCTGCCGTTGACGCGATGCGCGGTGCGAGCCATGGGGGCCCCTACTTCGGTTTCGAAGGCTTGGTCTTGCGGCGGGCACCGGTCTTCTTGTTCGGGACCTTCTTGCCCTTCTTGCGCGCCTCGGAAAGGCCGATGGCGATCGCCTGCTTGCGGCTCTTCACCGCCCCGCCCTTGCCGCTCTTCAGCGTCCCCTTCTTCTGGCGCTTCACCGCGCTCTTCACATCCTTGGAGGCGCTCCGGGAGTATCGGGCCATGTCATCTCCTGATTCTGCCGTGACCAAAAGAACCACGGAAGACGGAGATGGTTTCCCCAAAGAAAAACGGCGCCGAGGGACCCGGCACCGCTTTCAAGTGCTCCCAGACGAGCTCGGCTACTTGGCGGCTTGGACCGCCCGCTTCGCCATCACCTTGATAAGGTGTGCGCGATAATCGGCCGAGGCATGGATGTCTGAGTTGAGGCCTTTCGCGTCGACCTTGACCGCGTCGAGCGCGCCGGCATCGAACGACTTGCCGAGCGCTTCCTCGAAGGACTTCTTGCGGAAGACGCCGCCTTCACCCGCCCCGGTCACGGCGACGCGGACGCCGCCCTTGGTCTTGGCGACGAAGACGCCGACCAGCGCGTAGCGCGAGGCCGGGTTGCGGAACTTCTGGTAATTGGCCTTCTCCGGCGCCGGGAAGGAGATCGCGGTGATCACCTCGCCCTCTTCCAGCGCCGTCTCGAACAGGCCCTTGAAGAAGTCGTCGGCGGCGATCTTGCGCTTGCTGGTGACGATGGTGGCGCCGAGCGCGACGCAGGCCGCCGGATAGTCCGCCGCCGGGTCGTTGTTGGCGACCGAGCCGCCGATGGTGCCGCGGTTGCGCACCGCCGGATCGCCGATGCCCTCGGCGAGCTCGGCCAGCGCCGGGATCGCCTTCTTCACCTCGGCCGACTTGGCGACCGCGGCATGCGTGGTCATCGCGCCGATGGTGACGCCGCCGCCCTCGGCCTTGATGCCGACGAGATCCTTGATCCCCCCGAGATCGACGAGCTTGGAGGGCTGCGCCAGGCGCAGCTTCAGGGTCGGGATCAGCGTCATGCCGCCGGCGACGATCTTGGCTTCGCCGGTCGCGGCCTTGGACGCATCGGCGACCGAGCCCGCCTTCTGATATTCGAATGAGTACATTGTCGGTCCCCTTGCTTACTCGGCCGCGCGGGCCGTCTGGGCGTTCGCCGCCCGCCAAATCTTCTCGTTCGTCGCCGGCATGTCCATATGCGCGACGCCGAGCGCGTTGCAGATCGCGTTCAGGATCGCCGGAGGCGCGCCGATGGCCCCCGCCTCGCCGCAGCCCTTCACGCCCAACGGGTTGTGCGTGCACGGCGTCGGCTTGTCGGTGTGCTGCACCTCCAGCGGCGGAAGGTCGTCCGCCCTCGGCAGGCAGTAGTCGTTGTAGGAGCCGGTGAGCAGCTGCCCTTCCTTGTTGTAGACGCAGGTCTCGAGCAGCGCCTGGCCGATGCCCTGGACGATGCCGCCATGGACCTGGCCCTCGACGATCATCGGATTGATGATCTTGCCGAAATCGTCGGATGCGACGAAGCGCGCGATCTCGATCGTGCCGGTATCCTTGTCGATCTCGACCTCGGCGATGTAGCAGCCCGACGGATAGGTGAAGTTGAGCGGGTCGTAGAAGGCCTGCTCTTCCAAGCCCGGCTCGAGCTCGGTGATCGGGTAGTTGTGCGGCACATAGGCCGTCAGCGCGACCTCGCCGAAGGTCTTCGCCTTGTCGGTGCCGGCGACCGTGAACTTGCCGTCCTTGAACTCGACGTCCTTCTCGGACGCCTCCATCAGGTGGGCGGCGATCTTCTTGCCCTTGGCAACGATCTTGTCGAGCGCCTTCACCAGGGCGGCGCCGCCGACCGCGATCGAGCGCGATCCGTAGGTGCCCATGCCGAAGGCGATCTTGCCGGTATCGCCGTGGACGATGTCGATCTGCTCGAGCGGGACGCCGAGCTTCTCGGACACCACCTGGGCGAAGGTCGTCTCGTGTCCCTGGCCGTGCTGGTGGCTGCCGGTGAAGATCGAGACCGAGCCGGTCGGGTGCACGCGCACATTGGCGGATTCGTAGAGGCCGGCGCGGGCGCCGAGCGAGCCCACCACCGCCGAGGGTGCGATGCCGCAGGCCTCGATGTAGCAGGACATGCCGATGCCGCGGAGCTTCCCCTTCTTCGCCGCCGCCTCCTTGCGCGCGGCGAAGCCTTTGTAGTCGATCATCTTCATCGCCATGTCGAGCGTGGCGTCGTAATTGCCGGTGTCGTACTGGAGCGCCACCGGCGTCTGGTAGGGGAACTGGCTCGGCTGGATGAAGTTCTTCCGGCGGATCTCGGCCGGGTCCATCTTCATCTCGCGCGCCGCGACGTCGACCAGGCGCTCGATCAGGAATGTGGCCTCCGGCCTGCCGGCGCCGCGATAGGCATCGACCGGGACGGTGTTGGTGAACACGGCCTTCACGTTGCAGAAGATCGCGGGCGTCGTGTACACGCCGGCGAGCAGCGTCCCGTAGAGATATGTCGGCACGCAGGTCGAGAAGGTGGAGAGATACGCGCCCATATTGGCGAGCGTCTCGACCTTGAGGCCGAGGAACTTCCCGTCCTTGTCCAGCGCCAGCTCGGCATGGCTGATGTGGTCGCGGCCATGCGCGTCCGACATGAAGCTTTCGCTGCGGTCGGCCGTCCACTTGATCGGCCTCTTCAGCTGGCCGGCCGCCCAGGTGACGATCGCCTCCTCGGCATAGTGGAAGATCTTCGAGCCGAAGCCGCCGCCGACATCGGGAGCGACGATACGGAGCTTCGACTCGGGGATCGACAGCACGAAGGCGCCCATCAGCAGCCGGATCACGTGCGGGTTCTGGCTGGTGGTGTAGAGCGTGTAGTCGCCGGTCGCCTTGTCGAAATCGCCGATCGCCGCGCGCGGTTCCATCGCGTTCGGGATCAGGCGGTTGTTGACGAGGTCGATCTTGGCGACCTTGTGCGCCTTGGCGAAGGCGGCGTCGGTCGCGGCCTTGTCGCCCAGGCCCCAGTCGTAGCAGATGTTGCCCTTGGCCTGCGGCCAGACCTGCGGCGCATTCGGCTTGACCGCGTCGCCGAGCGAGACGGCCGCCGGCAGCACGCCGTAGTCGATGCCGAGCGCCTCCGCCCCGTCGCGCGCCTGCTGCTTGGTCTCGGCGATGACGACCGCGACGATATCGCCGACATGGCGCACGAACTCTTGCGCGATCACCGGATGCGGCGGCTCGACCATCGGCGAGCCGTCCTGGTTCTTGACCAGCCAGCCGCAGGGAAGCCCGCCGACCTTCATGTCGTCGCCGGTGTAGACGGCGAGCACGCCCGGCATGCCGAGCGTCTTCGACTTGTCGATCTTGTTGATCTTGGCGTGCGCGTGCGGCGAGCGGACCATGATCGCATGGGTCTGCCCGTGCCGGTTGATGTCATCCGTGTAGGTGCCGCTTCCCGTAAGGAAACGCGCGTCTTCGCGACGCCTTACGGAAGCGCCGATCCCCGTACCTTCTGGCATGGCGGTCTCTCCCTCATCTTCGTCTTTGTTGGTCGTTCGCGTCCGGCCGGCCCTTAGGCCATGGCCTTGGCGCCGGCGGCGATCGCCTTGACGATGTTGTGGTAGCCCGTGCAGCGGCAGAGATTGCCCTCAAGCCACTCGCGGATCTCGTGCTCCGACGGATTCTTGTTGTTCTTCACCAGGTCGACGGCGCTCATCACCATGCCGGGGGTGCAGAAGCCGCATTGCAGGCCGTGATGCTCGCGGAAGGCTTCCTGCATCGGGTGCAGCTTGCCGTCCTTGGCGAGGCCTTCGATGGTCAGCACCTCGGCGCCCTCGGCCTGGACCGCGAGCATGGTGCAGCTCTTGACCGACTTGCCGTCGACATGGACGACGCAGGCGCCGCAC
>VGEH01000159.1 GCA_016869375.1 Alphaproteobacteria bacterium
TGCGAAAGATTCTGGACAGGACCCGACGGTCGAGGCCGCGCGCCTGGATGCGGCTTAGCAGGGCCATTGTGTCGCCGTTGCGGGCGTCCCGCCACAGCTCGAGGTAGCGCGCGAGCCCGGAACCACCCGGGCCGAGTCGTGCAGGATCCAGCCTCACGCGCTTTTCCGGCTGCTTTTGTGACAAATCAATAAGTTGATTGGTGTCTGACAATTTTCTCTTACCTATTTCGGGTATTATGTACTAACCTGCAGTTGCCAATCAACAGGGAAGCGCCCGGCAGGCGCGCGGAAAAAAAGCCTCAGGGGGCGGCGAAGCGGATGCGGCACATCAGTCAGGACGTCGAGGCGGAAGAGTATCTGGTCACCCTGTTCGTGCAGGGCGACGACGCGGCGCCTCGCTATCGCGATGGCGATCGATTGATCTGCGCGCCCAAGGCGAGTCCCGAGCTCGGCGAGGACATCGTCGTCATCATCCGCGACGGCAATATCCGCGTCGGACGTCTGGCCTCGCTCGAAGGCGGAGCCATCGTCATCGATCAGGGAACCGCGGAGAGAACGTCGATCCCGCGCGGCGAAGTCGGCGCGATCTGGCCGGTGCGCCTGATGGCACCTGGCCGCTTCACGTCATACGTGTCGACGCCCCTTAACTAGGGGCGATCGGCGCCGGCGGATCGCGCCGCCGGCGCCCAACGCAGCAATCAGCTCAACGCGTGACCTGGCCGCGGATCTCGCCGCCGGGATGCGCGCTGCTGTGGATGTTGATGTACCAGCGGCCGGCGAGAAGATCGGCGGCCTGCGCGTCGTTCAGCGTCGCCTGACCGTTCGCCGGGCTGGTCATGCCAGCGCCGCCGATTGGGAGGGCCACGCCGGCATTGGCGCCGGGCGCCGCCGGACCATGGAAGTGCGCCATGGTCGCCGGGGCATTCAACGGGCTCCAGGTCACGCTCCAGGTAAGGCGCTTGGAGGCCGCGTCATAGGTCAGGGTGGCAGAGCCGGTCGACGGGCTCGCGACAGGCGGGACTTCCTGTGCGCCGCTCAGGCTGGCGCGAAGGTTGATCGGGGCCTGGGCGGTCGAGCCGCCCATGTCGGCGCAGGCGGCGAGCAAGGAGACGGCGCCGAAGAGGACGCCTAAAGCGGCGGTACGACGGAACATGGTCACGCTCCCTTATGGGTTTGCTTCGACGACATGCCCCCGCGGATAGATTGAACCGCTTCGGCGCCACCGACAAGTCCGTCGAGCAAGCCCGTCAGGGATCAACGATTGGTGTCGACGACGCTGCCGACCACGGGAATGTGCGAAATCGCGTCCTTCAGCCGCTCGACGATGCCGGGGCCGCTGTTGCGCTTCGGGGCCGTGGCCTTCTTCAGCACAGCGGTTGCCGATTTCTTCGCCGAGGTCGCGGCCTTGGTCACCTTCCGGACGGCCTTGTCGGCGGTCTTGCGGACGGTACGAGCCGCCTTGCTTGTCGCGGTCTTCGCGGCGCTCGCGGTCTTCCTGGTGCGCTTGGTTTTCCGCGCGGACGAGGCCGAACGCCTCGCGGTCTTCTTGCGCATGGTCTTGGTCGCCATGGATTTCCTCCGTAGGGGGACGGTGGAGCGGTAACGCGGCGAATCTCAAGGGGTTCCCTGGCGGGCGGAGGCTAAGTGTTTGCGGGGAGGGATCTCTCGTCCTAGCGTCGACGGATGGCGACGGGACGACGAGGCTTACGCTGGCTCCATCCGCTCGTGGCGATCCTCTCGCTCCTGGCGATCGCCACCGCGCATGCCGAGGATCATCGCGAGGTCGTCGACCTTGTGCCGCGCCCGGGCGTCACCATGCGGCTGCTCCTGCTGAAGCCGCCGGTGCCGGTCGCGAGCGTACTCCTCTTCACCGGCGGAGATGGCCGTGTCGGCATCGGCGAGGACGTCAGCGTTCGCTTCGGCGGCAACTTCCTGATCCGCACGCGCGAATTCTGGGCCAGGGAACAGCTTCTCACCGTCGTTGTCGATGCGCCGTCCGACTATCAGACGACGCAGGGGCTGGGCTCCTATCGCCTCTATGCCGAGCACGCCCGCGACATTGCCGCCGCCATCACCTTCGTCCGCTCTCGCGCCCCGGTTCCCGTCTGGCTGGTCGGCACCAGCCGCGGCACGCTCAGCGTCGCCAATGCCGGCGCGCGGCTCGGCGCGGAGGGGGCCGACGGCATCGTGCTGACATCCTCGATCCTGCGCGGCTTCAAGAATCGAGGCACCTTCGTCGCCGACGATGTCTTCGACTCCGATCTTGCCGCGATCCGCAGGCCCGTGCTGATTGCGCATCATCGCGAGGACGGCTGTCCCTCGACCCAGTTCGCCGACGTAGCCGCGCTGCAGAACCGGCTGGTGAACGCGCCGGCGGTCGGTCTTCTCACCTATGAAGGAGGCTTGCAGCCGATCGGCAGCCCCTGCGAGGCGCGCGCGCAGCATGGCTATTATGGTCTCGAGGGCCGTGTGGTCCGGGACATCGCGGCCTGGATCACTGGACGGCGCCGCTAGGTTTCGGCCTGCGTCCGGTCGCGTTGACGGGGTCGGGCGCGCGCGCCTGTAATCGCTACGGATCACGTAAGGGAGGTGCGGCATGGAAATCGAGTGGGCGAACCTGAAGGCGCATGAGCTGCGCAAGCTGGCGGAGCAGGATGCGATCGTGATCCTGCCGGTCGGCGCGATCGAGCAGCATGGCCCGCACCTGCCGGTGCAGGTCGATTCCCGCCTCGGCGGTGAGGTTGCGCGCGCCACGGCGCGCATCGTCGCCAAAACCCAGCCGATCGTGGTGACGCCGGTGCTGTGGTGCGGGCTTTCCGACCACCACATTCCCTTCGGCGGCACGCTCTCGCTCGACTACGACACCTGGTATCGCGTGCTGCGCCGTCTTGTGAACTGCCTGGTCGAGCAGGGCTTCCGGCGCATCTGCATCGCCAACAGCCATGGCGGCAACGTCGCGGCCTCCAAGGTCGCGGTCGCGGATCTCACCACCGAGTTCAAGATCCCGATCGTCACCACAGGCTATTTCCACGAGGCCGAGAAGGAGTTTGCCGAGCTGCTGGTTCGCCAAAAGGGCACGCAGCATGCCTGCGAAGCCGAGACCTCGATGATGCTGCAGTTCGAGCCGGGCTTGGTCGACACTTCGCAACTGAGCAAGATCGCGGGGCCGAAGACGCAGGGCATCTCCGAGATCTCCGCCAACGGCGCCTATCGCTGGTACTCCTTCGCGCATCGCACTCATAACGGCGTCATCGGCGACCCGACGCTCTCCTCGGCCGAGAAGGGCAGGAAGCTGACCGATGCGGCGGCGAAGGCGGTGGCGAAGCTGCTGCTGAACCCGCATACCTGGGCCGACTTCGTCGACCTCCGCACCAAGGAGACCGGCGGCATCGCGCTCCGCAATCCGGTGCGCGGCAAGAAGCGCCCCTACAAGGCCAACGGCAAGTCGAAGGAAACGCCGCTGCCAGGGCGTTCGGGGCTGCTTTAGCTAATCCAGCCGCCAGACGGTGATCGGCTCGGCATAACCCTTCACCGCCTGGGCCAGGCGCTCCGCCGATCCGAGCGACGCGCCGAGCGCGTCGGCGACCGTGCCGGAGACAAGGAGGCGCGAGCCGGTCTGCTTGTTGAGCTGCTCGATGCGGGCGGCGAGGTTCACGGTGTCGCCGATCACCGTATACTCCTTGCGCCGAGAAGAGCCGACATTGCCGGTCATCGCCATGCCGAGGTGGAGCCCGATGCCGATGCGCGGCACGGCCTCCCCGGAAGCGGCACGGCGGTCGAGTTCGGCCAGGATCTCGCGCGCCGCCCCGACCGCGTGTTCCGCCGCGCGCGGGTCGGGCAAAGGCGCCCCGAAGATCGCCATAAAGCCGTCGCCGAGGAATTTGTTGACGATGCCGTGATGGCGGTCGACCGCTTCGACCATGAAGCCGAAGGAATGGTTGAGGAAGCCGACCACCGCGGACGGCGTCTGCTGCCGGGTGAAAGCCGTGAAGTCGCGAATGTCGAGGAACATCACGCAGACCTGACGCGCCTCGGCCTCGGTCTCGACCACGCTGCCGAGGAGACGGTCGACCACGGAAGGCGATACGTGCTGGCCGAAAAGATTGACCACGCGTTCGCGCGCCGCCGACTCCGTGAGCACGCGCTCAAGGTTTGCGCGCAAGCGCGTGGCGACGAGACCGGCGACGATGCCGGCGATCAGCATGAGAAAAGCGCGCCCGCCGTGGAACAGCGGCGTTAGAAAGGCCTGATCCGCCGATGGCGAGAGCGGCAGGAGGTAGAAGGCGACCGCCATGTACTCGACGGCGGCGACGGCGCCGGTGAAGGCCGGCAGCTCGAAATTGAGCCTGAGCGTCGCCGCCAGGATGAACACGAAATAGAGATGCGATGGCCAGCTGCCGAACACGAGCTCGGGCCCGACATAGGTGCTGGCGACAAGCATGATCACCGAGGGCAGGCTGACCTCGATCGCCGCATTGACGTAGCGCGCGACCCAGGGCGGATGCGTTCCCCGCGCGGCAAAGCGCGACAGGATGAAGACGACGAAGCACTCGTAGAGGATGAAGGGGCCGGTAACCTTGACCTGCACCCACCAGGAGACCGGCCGCATCACGAACTTCTGAATCGCATCGTGGCCGATGGCGAAGGAGGCCATGACGACGGCGAGCAGCACGCTCAGCATGACGGCGAGAACCTTGGCCCGGAGGATCTCGCTGGCGACGATCTCGCGCGAGAGCGCGCGCGCGAAGGCGTCGTCTGCGGGCGGTGCGGTCGCCTCGGTTCGTGTCGTCACGCGTGCGACTGTCGCACCCGACCGGAAGGCAGGCAAGGATCGGCTCCCTCTCCCGTGGATGCGGGAGAGGGAGGTCGAGAGGCTATGCCGCGAGGCGCCCCGGCAGGTGGCAGACGCGCTCGTCCCAGGCGAGGTTGACGCGGCTCTCGGGCTTCTGCGCCAGGCGCTCGGCGATCAGCCCTTCGGCCAGCGAGCGGTCGCCGGTGCGCAGCGCCGCTTCCGCCAGCGTCCAGGAGAAGACGTCGCGCTGGGCGTGGCTGCCGCCGAAGCGGTTGGCCTTGCCGCGGACGGGCAGCAGCCGCTCGATCGTCTCGTCATAGGCGCCGTTGCCGAAGGCGAGGATGCCCTTGAGAGCGGGGAGCCCGATCTCGCGCGTCATCATGCCGTTGGTGCCGAGACTCTCGGCGGCGCGCTCGGCCGCCGCCATCAGAGCCTTCTGCTCCGGCCGGCGATCGGCGCCAACGAAGGCCATCATCGCGTGCAGGTCGTTGAAGGCGTAGTAGCCGTCCTCGGCCCGCGTCGTCCATTTGTCGGCGACGTCGTCCCAGCGCTTGCCGACATCGTAGCCGAGCGCCGTCAGCCGCCAGAGCAGGCCCGAGCCGTCGACGAGCTCCATCGCCGAAGCGAAGCCGCCGGCCGAGATCTTTTCGTCGAAGAGCTTGAGCGCGCGTTCGACATTGCCGGCGTTGATCGAGAACAGCGCTTGATGCCACCAGTTGTGATAGCCGAACATGCAGTTGGGCGCCCACGACGCCGAGGTCGATTCCAGCCACTCGGCGCCATCCGCGGCTCGACCCTGCATCTCCATCACATGCGCCACCGCATGCACGGCCCAGGCATCGCGGCCGTCGAGCGCGAAGGCCTCGCGGCCGGTCGCCTCGGCCTGCGCATAGTCGCCGCATTCCTCGAGGCCGAAGGCATGCATGCCGAGAAGGAAGCCGTAATTCGGCACCGCCTTGTCCCAGTGCGGCAGGACGCGGGCGACGCGGTCGCGCAGCATCTGCGAGTACCCCAGGAAGAAGTCGCCGAACTGCGCGAACTGGATCGCGGTGATGTCGCGCGGATAGAGCAGCGCGGCGCGGCCCCAGGTCTCGGTCGCGAGCTCGAACTGGCCCTTGAGCCAGGCGCGCGCGGCTGCGATGTGGAGACGCTCGCGATCGTTCGCCTTGCCGACCAGCGCCTCGGCGGCGGCGACCGACTTTGCGAGCTCGCTCTCGAAAGCCTTGTCGCCCGCCGTCGCCAGCGTGCCGGCGCGGAAGGCATGCGCCATGACGAAGTCCGGGTGCTCGGCGAGCAGCGCGTCGACCTCGGCGATAGGATCGGCCTGGAAGGCGTTCATCAGGGTGGTCACGTGGTCGAGGCGGCGGATCGGCTCGGCGGAGTCATGTGAAACCGGGTTACCGCGAACATCAGTCTTCGACATCGTCTTCATCCTTCGTACTTCAGCCCGTCTTCCCTGAGCGGGGCGGAGGAAATACGTCGGAAATGGGCTAGGCCGATAGAGAACCTATGGTATAGGAACGGAATAATCTCTTTCGCCAATGCGTTAGTGCGGTTTCCAGGGCCGGACGCGTCTGCGTTCGGGCTCGCTACTGTACCGATGGTGTAGTGATGACGACGCAGACAACACACTGTTCGAAGCCGTCGGCGCGGACGCGGATTCTCAAGCTCGCCGAAACCGCGATCATCCAGAAGGGGTTCGCCGGCACCTCGATCGACGAGCTGGTGGCCGGCGCCGGGATTACCAAGAGCGGCTTCTTCTATCACTTCCGCGACAAGAGCGAGCTCGCCATCGCGCTGCTCGAACGCCATTTCGAGCAGGACGACGAGATCCTCGATAGCGTCTTCGCGCGTGCGCGCGAGCTCACCGACGATCCGCTGCAGATGTACCTGACCGGGCTCAAGCTGCTGGCCGAGGTCGTCGCCGATCTGCGCGAGAATCATCCTGGCTGCCTCGTCGCCTCGATCTGCTATCAGGATCAGCTCTTCAACCGCGAGGTCCGCGAGCTGAATCAGCGCGGCACGCTTACCTGGCGCACGCGCTTCGGCGGCTATCTGCGCGAGGTCGCGGCCAAGCATCCGCCGAAGATCGATGTCGATCTCGACGAGCTCGCCGACATGATCTCGACCCTGGTCGAGGGCGGCATCGTGCTGGTCAAGGTGCTGAAGGAGCCCAAACTCCTGTCGCGCCAGATTCTGCTTTACCGCAGCTTCGTCCGCGCGGTCTTCGCCGGTGTGTAGAGGGGAGCCGGGGCTCGGTTCGGGGCGTTGCACGATAGACCAGGAGGTCTGCCGTGCTTCCAGCCACCAGCCAACGCGTCGCTCTCAATACCGACGAGACGGTCAACGCCGCGATCCGCCGGAAGACGGCGGCCAACCTCGCCTATTTCGCCGAGCATCCGGACGAGATCCGGGAACGCCTTGAAGAGCTCGATCATGAATGGGATATCGAGCGCGTGCTCGAGACCCAGGCCTCGTCGCTGTCGCTGCTCGGGCTCTTCCTCGGCACCACCGTCGACAGGCCCTTCATGGTGCTGCCGGCGGTGGTCATGGGCTTCTTCCTGCAGCATGCGCTCCAGGGGTGGTGCCCGCCGGTCCCGGTGCTGCGCCGGCTCGGCGTTCGCACCCAGAGCGAGATCGAGCACGAGCGCTACGCGCTGATGGCGCTCCGTGGCGATTTCAACGACGCCAGCAAGCTCCTTCGCTTCACCCGCGGCCGCCGGCGGTAGCCGCTTTCGCGAGGGGAGATCGGCGGTCGATTTCCGCCGTCCATCGGATATTCTCTGCTTCCCACCCGATCCGGCCGCGTTCGGCGGCCGGTCTCTATTCCCAGCGGAAGGAAGCAGCCATGGCCTCGTCCCAGAAGATTGCCCTCGTCACCGGCGCCGGCAGCGGCATCGGCCGCGCCGCCGCGCTGGCGCTCGCCAAGGACGGCTTCGCCGTGGTGCTGGCCGGCCGGCGCAAGGATGCGCTCGACGAGACCGCGAAGCGTGCCGGCTCGGCCAAGACCCTGGTGGTGCCGACCGACGTTCAGGACGTCGCGTCGATCAAGGCGCTCTTCGCCAAGACCAAGGAAGCCTTCGGCCGCCTCGACGTGCTCTTCAACAACGCCGGCATCGGCGCGCCGGGCATCAACATGGAAGACCTGACCTACGAGCAGTGGATGGCGGTGGTCCAGACCAACCTGACCGGCCCCTTCGTCTGCACGCAGGAAGCCATCAAGATCATGAAGGACCAGAACCCGCGCGGCGGGCGCATCATCAACAACGGCTCGATCTCGGCGCATACGCCGCGCCCGAACTCGGCGCCCTACACGGCGACCAAGCACGCGATCCAGGGCCTGACCAAGTCGACGGCGCTCGATGGCCGCAAATACGACATCGCCTGCGGGCAGGTCGATGTCGGCAATGCAGCGACCGAGATGACCGAGCGCATGCAGGCGGGCATCCTGCAGCCTACCGGCGAGATGAAGGTCGAGCCGCGCATGAACGTCGACGCGGTCGCTGGCGCGGTCTCCTACATGGCGAGCCTGCCGCTCGACGCGAACGTGCTGTTCCTCACCGTGATGGCGACGAAGATGCCGTTCGTGGGGCGCGGCTAGAACTTCTTCGTCACCGAGGCGATGAGGCGGCCGTCGCACAGATTGCCGCCGGCGAAGCACTCGGCCTTCGAGAGGTCGGTGTCGACATAGGCGAGGCCGAAGTTGAATCCGAGCACTTCCTTGGCGACCCCGAGACTCCAGTCGAGATAGTCCGGGGCGCCGAAGGCGGTGTTGCGCTGGATCCATTGGTGGCCGACACGGCCAGTGACGACGAGGCCCCATGGCAGCGGCACGTCGAGGTTGGCCTGCAGATAGGTGGCGTTGCCGCTGCTGGCGAAGAAATCGGGCGAGTAGTTGAGCCCGAGCGTAAGGGCGGCGGGACCCAAATCGTATCCGAGCTTCATCTGGCCCTCGACGAAGTCGTAGTTCAGGCTCGAGCGGGCGCTCGGGTAGACGTAGTAGACGAAGCCCAGGTCCCAGGTGATCTCGCCGACCTTGCCGCGCACGCCGCCGGTCAGATCGAGCTCGAGGTTGGAGTCGGCGAAGTTGGTGTTTGAGCCCCAGATACCGAGATAGGGCGCGACGCTGCCGACCTCGAGACCGTATTCGACACCGGCCTGGACCGCCGGGTCGTTGTCGGTCTGGGAAATGCCGCGGAAGGTATAGTCGCTGGTGACGGTCGCCAGCCCGCTGAGCGTGCCGGCGAGACCCGGCACCTGCACCTGGGCTTGAGCGGATGAGGCGAAGGCGCAAGAGGCGGCGAGAGCAATCGCGGCGAGGCGCGGCAAGAGCATGGAGGGACTCCGGTCGGGACGGGACTGCGCTCGTCTTCACAAGTTCTGTGCCAACTCGCGAATCCGCAGGTATTCACGGCCTTTCGTTCAGAGGGCGCGGCACGAACTGCCTCCAAAACGCTCAATTGCCTTTCACGGCAACAGAATCGGTCAGTCCATCGTCGTCTTCAGCGGCCGATCCTCGACCAGCGCGAAGGCGACGAGGGAGGCCGCGATCACGCCGACCACGGTCCAGAGCATGACGCCATAAGCCCGGGCGACTTCGGCGCGGGCCTCGGTCGAGAGCGGCCGGCGCACGAGCTCATCCAGGCTCGACAGGCCGGTCATGTCCGGGACCCAGGCGACGATCAGGCTCAGCATCAGCGCCGAGGCAGCGGCGATCAGCATCGCCGCGCCGAGCGCGCGGGCGAAGCCGATGGCGCCGGTGACCGCGCCGAGGTCGCGGCGCTCGACGGCGTTCTGCGCGGCGACCATGGTCACCGGGAAGATCGGGCCGATGCCGAAGCCGAAGATCGTCAGCAGCACGGTCGCTTCGAGCGCGGAGACGCGGTCGGTGAAGAACGCGAGCACGGCGAGCGCGGCCGCCGAGACAGGGAGGCCGATGAAGGGCGGCTTGCGGTAGGTGCCGTGCTTCTTGGTGAAGCGGCCGCCGACCCAGGCCGTGTAGGTCGAGGAGACCATCATCGGCATCATCAGGAGGCCGACCGTCGCCGGCGCGATCTGCAGCCCGACCTGGAAGAAGATCGGCGACAGCACGGCGACCACGAGATAGGAGCCGAAGGAGAGGAAGATGGCGGTGAGCGTCGGTCCGACCACGCCGTCCTTGAAGAAGCGCGGCGGCATGATCGGATCGGCAAGGCGCGTCTGCCGGTAGCCGAAGGCGAAGAGGAGCGCGCTTCCCGCGGCGAGACCCGACAGGAGCTCGACCGACGTCCAGCCGTAACGCGTGCCCCCAAGGGAGAGCGCGAGCAGCACGACGAGGGTTCCCGCCGCCAGCAGCAGGATTCCGGAAAGGTCGAGCGGCGCCTTGCGCCCATGGATCGGCAAGCGACGAAGCGCGCGGTCGGAGTAGAGAAGGGCGGCGGCACCGATCGGCAGGTTGAGCCAGAAGATCGACGGCCAGCCGATATGCTCCGACATGATGCCGCCGAGGGTCGGGCCGAACAGCGAGGAGCCGCCCCACACGATCGAGAAATAGACCGCGTAGCGGCCGCGCTCGCGCGGCGCCACGACGTCGGCGACGGCTGCCTGGGCGGAGGTGATCAGCGCGCCGCCGCCGATCCCCTGCAGCGCGCGGGCCAGCGCCAGCTCGAGCATCGTCGAGGAGAGTGCGCAGAGTACGGAGGCGATGAGGAAGATCGCGAGCGCTACATGCAGCATCCGGCGGCGCCCGTAGAGGTCGCCGAGCTTGCCGGCGATGGGCGTGGCGCAGGTGGACGTCAGCAGGTAGGAGGTGACGACCCAGGAGAGCAGGTGGACGTCACCGAGCTCGGAGGCGATCGTCGGCAGCGCGGTCGCGACGATGGTCGTCTCGAGCGCGGCGAGAAACATCATGGTCATCGCGCCCGCAATCGCGGCGCGGACCTCCGGTTCGGTGAGCTGCATGGAGAAGGCGGTCCGGGGAGGAGCGGGCGCGCATCCTAGTCCCGGTCCGAACGTCGGGCAAAGAATGTCAGCGCGACACCAGCGGCAGGTGGATGTCGGTCAGCCATTCCTTGGGCGGAAGGTCGCGCGGGTTGTTGAGATACTGCTCGAAGCAGGGCCTGTCGGCCGGCTCCTCGCCGCTCTTGGGCAGCCAGGTGCCGAACAGCCATCCATAGGCGTCCGGCAGCTCGGCATAGGGGCCCTGGTGACGGAGCACGGCATGGCGGCCGCCGGCGATCTCGGCGAGGCGGAAATCGCCTTCGACGCGGACATCCGGTCCGACGGTCAGGCAGGCATCGGAGCGAAGCTTCTCCGGCGCGACTGCAGCCTGATCGTCATAGAAAATTCCGAACATCCGACAGCTCTGGTTCAGAAGTCCCTTCGGCGTCGCCCAGGCGAAGAGCCTGTCGAAGGCTGTGCCGATCTCCATGTAAGGGCCGACATGGCGGAGCACGGCGATGCGGGTCGGCTCGGTGATGCGGATCGAGACGCTGTGCATGGCGGAACTCTCTTCTTCTGACGGCGGCGGGAGCGGCGCG
>VGEH01000160.1 GCA_016869375.1 Alphaproteobacteria bacterium
CAAGGAGTGCATTCAGCGTCTCCTCGACCGTGCCGCGCACCATCTCTCCCAGATGATCCCTGATCCGAGCCTCGTCGATCTGGATCACCTGGCCCATCGCAGTCTCACTGCTCATCGTTTGCTCCTTCACTCTAGAAGAAGCCACCATTCCCGAAAGTGCGAAAGATTCTGTACGTTATCGAGCGCGCAGTATTCGCGCGAGCCGTAATCGGTGTCGTTGAGCTCGCGCACAATCTTCGCGCCTGCCGCCTTGGCGCGCGCGTGATGCGCGTCCGGGTCGGCGACGGCGACATAGACGCATTGGATGCCGACGCCTGCTTTGGCGATGAAATCGTCCTTGGCCGATCCCAGCATGACCATGCCGGCGCCGTAGGTCATCTGCGCATGCGCGACGCCGCCGTCGGGCGCGTCGTAGACGGCGTGCCGCTGGAAGCCGAAGGCCTTTTCCAGCCAGGCGATCGCCGCATGCGCGTCCTTGTAGCGAAGGCAGGGGTAGATGTTGGGTGGGTTCCGATCGGTCATCGACTCCTCCAATGGGGTGGTGGAGCCAAGCTAGGGGCGCCGGGCCTAGAGGTATTGTACGGATTTCCCCGCGAGGAACTCGCCCGGCGTCACGCCGGCGAAGCGGCGGAACTCACGATTGAAATGCGGCTGGTCGTAGTAGCCGCAATCCTGGGCCACCGCCGACAAGGCTTCGCCGCCCGTCTCGAGCCGCCGCAGCGCCCGGTCGAAACGTATCATCTCGGCGACGGCCTTCGGCCCGAATCCGATCTGGCGCCGGAAGAGCGCGATCAGCTGCTTGCGGCTGAGGTCGAGTTCTTCGGCGACGGCTCCGATCGAGATCCGTCCGCCGCTTCGGCCGAGGCGCCGCAGCGCCGCCGTTGCACGTGGATCGACGGCAGGTCCGCGCTCGATGCGGTCGAGCAGGGCGTTGTCTAGAAGCAGGAAGCGCGCGGACCAGGTACGGGCTTCGTAGAGCTGCTCGACCAGACGGCCCGCCTCCGTGCCCATGATCGCGTCGAGCTCGATCACGCGATTGGCGATCGAGTCCATGTCGAGGCCGAGCAGCCGATAGGCGCCGAGCGGGGTGAGGTTGACCTGGACGCAATGCGAGGTGAGATCCGCCTCGGTGATCGCCGCGCAATCATGAAGCCCGGCAACGAAGCTGCCGAAGGCCTCCATCGCTCCCGTCGAGTTGCCGGGAGAAAGCACGCCGAAGCGTGGGCCGAAATTGATGATGAGGGGGATGAAGATCTTCGCCACCTCGCGGCGGCGCATGATCGTCGCGGTGCGCTCGGTCCAGCCGTTGTAGGAGCCATGGACATAGCCGCGAAGGCGCGGATCGGGGCTGCCCTGGACCAGCTCCCAGGCGAGATCGGCCGACTCGTGACGAAGTACCGTCATGTCGCAAAGCGCGTCCATGGCGGCCATTCTTGCCGCTTCCGAGGGATCTCGCCAGGGGGCGCCGGGCGCTCTAGACTTGGCTCATGCGCATCATCGCCGCCCTCGCCGGGCTGCTTCTGACGGCGCCGGCTTTCGCCCAGTCGCCGCAGGTCACGATCGCCGAGTCCGAGTGCCGGAACCTGACGATCCATACGCCCTCGCCGGATGTGAAGTACCGGCCCGGTACCGATGCTCAGGGACGGGCGGTCGCGCCCGCCGACCTCGGCAACCGCCAGCGCTTCCAGCCGCCGAAGGAGTTCACCATCGACGTGACCCGGAGGCTGGCGAGCCAGAACTCTTCGGTCAGCTCCTTCAGGGCCGAGGCCAACATCCTGCAGCTCAGGGTCAAGGACGGCCGCGTCTATTACGGCGACCAGCAGCTCGGCGATCGCGACCAGCGCGCCATCGCCCAGGCCTGCGCCGAGATGATGAAGCAGCGGCAGTAGCCGCTACATCTTCGTAAAGGCGAAGGTGGCGCCGAGGGCGAGGCCCGCCGCGGCGAAGCATAGCCCGGACATGAGCGCGATGCCGACGGCGAAGCTGCCGCCGCCGGTCGTGGCACCGATCGCGATCTTGCTCACAGTGTTGCTCGCCACCGCGAGGAGAATCGCGGTCGCCGCGACCAGCTCGGTCAGGCTTCCCGGCACCAGCCGGGCGACGGCGATGGTCGCCGCATCGACATCGGCGAGCCCGACCACGGCCGAGCTGATGATCGCGCCGGTCGAGCCGAACATCTCGCTCATCGCGCGGGCCAGCAACATCACTGCGCTCAGGATCGCGGCGAAGCTGATCACCGACCAGAAGCTGAAGGGATTGCGGACCTTTGCTTCCGCCCCGTCGCGCTTGCGGCTCTTGTTGCTGTAGACGGAGATCAGCCCGAAGCCGGTCGCTACCGCTGCTGCAGCGATCAAAGCCGGGGCGAGGAAGGGCAGCAGGCTCCCCTTCAGCGTTCCGACGATGACCAGCACACGCAGGAAGGACACCGCCGTAGCGACGGCCACGCCGGCGGCGAGAAGCCTGGGCGCGCTCTCGCCGGCGCGGGCACGCTGCGCGTTCGTGACGGTTACGGCCGTCGAGGAGACGAGACCGCCCGCGGCTGCCGCCAGGAGCACGCCGTGATCGGAGCCGAGGACCTTGACCGCGACGTAGCCCGCGAAGGAGACGCAGGCCAGCACGATCGCGATCAACCAGACCTCGCGCGGGTTGACGCCGCCGAAGGGACCGATCGGGTCGTCGGGCAGGACGGGAAGGGCGATGAAGGTCATCGCCAGGAGCACGAGGCCCGAGCGCAGCTCGGTCCAGGTGATCTTGGCGACCCAGCCATGCAGCTCCTGGCGGATCGCGAGCAGGCCGGCCGTGGCGACGCCGGCGCCGGCGGCGATGCGCATGTCACCGAGCACGGCATAGGCGCCGAGCGCGAAGGTCAGCATGCCGGCGATGGCCGTGGTCGCGGACGCGGACTTCTCGAAGCGATTGGCATCGCGCGAGAAGACGGTGATCGCGATCGCGTAGGCGGCGAAGGAGATGCCGAAGGCGATACCGCCGCCCGGGCTCTCGGCCCCGCCCAGGCGATCGGCTAGAATACCGACGACGCCGCCGAGAAAGCCGGAGATGGCGAAGGTCCGGATGCCGGCGGCACGACTGCCGGCGGTCGCATCGCGGCTGCGCCAGCCGCGCTCGAGGCCGATTAGAAGCCCGATGCCGAGGGCGAGGGCAACCCGCGAGAGGACGGTCTCGAAATCCATGATCGGCTTAACGCTGCGCGCGACGGCGCGTTGCGCCGATCAGGCTCCAGTAAAGGCTTGCAGGCCAGTCTGCGCCCGGCCGAGGATCAGCGCGTGGACGTCGTGCGTGCCCTCGTAGGTGTTGACGGCCTCCAGATTCATCATGTGGCGGATGACGTGGAACTCGTCGGAGACGCCGTTGGCGCCGTGCATGTCACGGGCGGCCCGCGCGATATCGAGGGCCTTGCCGCAGGAGTTGCGCTTGATGAGCGAGATCAGCTCCGGCGCCGCACGACCCTCGTCCTTCAGGTGCCCGACGCGCAGGCAGGACTGCAGCCCGATCGAGATCTCGGTCTGCATGTCCGCCAGCTTCTTCTGGATCAGCTGATTGGCGGCGAGCGGACGGCCGAACTGCTTGCGTTCAAGTGTGTAGGTACGGGCCGCGTGCCAGCAGAACTCGGCGGCACCGAGCGCGCCCCAGGCGATGCCGTAGCGGGCGTTGTTGAGGCAGCCGAAGGGGCCGCCGAGGCCTGCGGCGTTCGGCAGCAGGTTCTCGTCGGGCACCGGCACGTTCTCCATGACGATCTCGCCGGTGAGCGAGGCGCGGAGCGAGAACTTGCCCTCGATCTTCGGTGTCGTGAGGCCCTTCATGCCGCGCTCGAGGACGAAGCCGCGGATCACGCCGTCCTCGGTCTTCGCCCAGACGACGAAGACGTCGGCGATCGGCGAGTTGGAGATCCACATCTTGCTGCCCGTCAGCAGATAGCCGTCGTTCGTCTTCTTCGCCCGTGTCTTCATGCTGCCCGGATCGGAGCCGTGATCGGGCTCGGTCAGCCCGAAGCAGCCGACCCACTCGCCGCTGGCGAGCTTCGGCAGGTATTTCTGTCGCTGTGCTTCGGTCCCGTAGGCATGGATCGGATGCATCACCAGGCTCGACTGAACGCTCATGGTCGAGCGGTAGCCGGAATCGACGCGCTCCACCTCGCGCGCGATCAGCCCGTAGGAGACGTAGTTGACGCCGGCGCAGCCATAGCCTTCGATCGTCGAGCCCAGGAAGCCGAGAGCGCCCATCTCGTTCAGGACCGCTCGGTCGAAGGTCTCATGCCGGTGCGCCTCGAGGATTCGAGGCATGAGCTTGTCCTGGCAGTAGTCGCGGGCGGAGTCCCGCACCAGCCGTTCCGCCTCGGTCAGCTGCTCGTCGAGAAGGAAAGGATCGGCCCAGTCGAAGGCGGGCTTGGCTGCAGCGGTCTTGGCGCGGAGCGCGGTCATGAAAGGCTCCTTGTCTATGGATTAGCGTCCTTTATAGGCTGGTGACGCCACGGCTCAAAGCCCAGAGGTCGCCGCCCGATGAGCCAGAGAGAAGTGCTGTTCGAGATGTCCCGTGTCGGCGCGTATGTGAAGGTCGTCGCCGTCGACGCGGAGACCGGGACGGAGATCTCCATCGTCGGCCCGGCGACGGCGCCGCCCGAGGTGCTGAAACGCCAGGCCGTGAACCGTCTTCTATTCGTCCTCAAGCGCAAGGCCGAGGGAAAGGCCTGATCGGATGACGGATGTGGGATATTACGTCCAAAATGGGAAGCAAGCCCAATATCCGCGCCTGCCGCCGGCCAATTCAGGCTTGCTTCATTCGTTTGTTAAGAGATAGGTTCCGCGGCGCGGAACAACCGGGAAATACAACCGGCGTCGCGCAACGAGGCAAGGCGATCTTGGGGGGCAAAAGGCGTTGGAGTACTTCCTCCAGCAGCTGATCAATGGCGTGACGCTGGGCGCGATCTACGGCCTGATCGCGATCGGCTACACCATGGTCTACGGCATCATCGGCATGATCAACTTCGCTCACGGCGAAGTCTATATGATCGGCGCCTTCATCTCGATCATCACCTTCATCGTCCTCGGCCTCATCGGGATCACCTTCATTCCGCTCGCGCTGATGGTCGTCCTCCTGTCGGCGATGGTGTTCACCGCCGCCTATGGCTGGACCATCGAGCGCGTCGCCTACGGCCCGCTTCGCGGCTCCTTCCGACTGGCGCCGCTGATCTCGGCGATCGGGATGTCGTTGTTCCTCCAGAACTACGTGCAGCTGGTGCAGGGCGCGCGCGTCAAGCCGATGCAGCCGGTGATCACCGGCGGCTTCGAGTTCTTCCAGGGCAGCGGCTTCACCGTCCGGCTCAGCTATATCCAGATCATCATCGTCGTGCTGACGATCGCTCTCATGGTCGGGTTCACGTTCCTGATCCAGCGTACAGCGCTGGGTCGTGCCCAGCGGGCGTGCGAGCAGGACATGGGCATGGCGGCGCTGGTCGGCATCGACGTGAACCGGACGATCTCGCTGACCTTCGTCATGGGTGCCATGCTGGCGGCGGTCGCCGGCATGATGGTCACGCTTTACTACGGCGTGATCGACTTCTTCATCGGCTTCCTCGCCGGTGTGAAGGCGTTCACCGCCGCCGTTCTCGGCGGCATCGGCTCGCTTCCGGGCGCCATGCTGGGCGGCCTTCTGATCGGTCTGATCGAGGCCTTCTGGTCGGCCTATTTCAGCGTCGAGTACAAGGACGTCGCCGTCTTCGTCATCCTCGTGCTGACACTGATCTTCAAGCCGACCGGACTGCTCGGCAAGCCCGACATCGAGAAGGTCTGATGGACGTACGCGCCCTTCTCAAGGACGCCGGCCTCGCGGCTTTCGTCGCCTTCATGCTTGCGCTGCCGATGATCGGCTTCCAGACCGTCGACTTCTCGGGCGGGGTCGGCATCACCGTCGTCACGCGCTTCGGCGACGTGGCGATCTCGGTCGTCCTCGTCTTCGTCGGGCGGCTCGCGCTCAGCCTGCTCCAGTATCCGTCCTGGCGCCCGCCGCTCCTGATGGCGTCGGTCGTCGTCGTCGTCGGCCTGCCGCTCCTGAAGACGCAAGCCCATTATCCGGTCATCACCTGGCTCGCGGTGATCGCTTCCGCGGTCATCGCGGTCCGTTCGGCGTGGCTCCACTTCGACGTGTCGGGTGTCGTCGGCCGTGACGAGAACAACCGGATGGGCGACGCCGCGGCTTTCATCGGGCGCTGGTTCGGACCGGTCTTCGTGCTCTTCGCCGTGATCTTTCCGTTCCTGCCGACGACATCCCGATATCTGCTCGATCTCGGCATCCTCGTGCTCACCTACGTCATGCTCGGCTGGGGTCTGAACGTGGTGGTCGGCCTCGCGGGCCTGCTCGATCTCGGATACGTCGCATTCTATGCCGTCGGCGCCTATTCCTACGCGATCATCGCGCGCGATTTCGGCCTGACCTTCTGGGCTTGCCTGCCGCTCGCCGGGCTCTTCGCCGCCTTCTTCGGCGTGATCCTGGGCTTCCCGGTGCTGCGTCTGCGCGGCGACTACCTAGCCATCGTCACCCTCGGCTTCGGCGAGATCATCCGTATCGTCCTGCTCAACTGGGCCTCCTTCTCGGGCGGCCCGAACGGCATCAGCAGCATCCCGCGACCGTCCTTCCTCGGCATGCCGTTCCATCCCAATCCGCCCGAGGGCGTCACCTCGTTCCACCAGTTCTTCAACATCGACTTCTCGGCCGAGCACCGGATCGTCTTCCTCTACTACCTGATCCTGATCCTCGCCCTCGTCACCAATTCCTTCACCCTCCGCATCCGCAAGCTTCCGATCGGTCGCGCCTGGGAGGCGCTGCGCGAGGACGAGATCGCGTGCCGCGCGCTCGGCATCAACCCGACCAACACGAAGCTGACCGCATTCGCCATCGGCGCGATGTTCGCGGGCTTCGCCGGCGCCTTCTTCGCCACGCGCCAGGGCTTTATCAGCCCGGAGAGCTTCTCCTTCATCGAGTCGGCGGTGATCCTCGCCATCGTCGTCCTCGGCGGCATGGGCAGCCAGATCGGCGTCGTGCTGGCCGCCGTCCTGCTGATCGGTGTTCCCGAGTTCTTCCGCGAACTCGCGCAGTTCCGCATGCTGGCCTTCGGCGCTGCGATGGTCGGGATCATGATCTGGCGTCCGCGCGGGCTGCTGGCCCATCGCGATCCGTCGATCCGCCTGTCGGACGCTGCAGGAGCCGGACGGTGACTCGCACGCCGCTCCTCCAGGTCGAGCATCTGACGATGCGCTTCGGCGGTCTCATCGCCGTCAACGACATCTCCTTCACCGCTTATGACCGCGAGATCACGGCGATCATCGGCCCGAACGGCGCCGGCAAGACCACCGTCTTCAATTGCCTGACCGGTTTCTACAACGCTCCGGTCGGACGCCTCCGCCTGACGGGTGCGCGCGGCGAGTTCCTGCTCGAGCGCATGGACGGCTTTAGGATCGCGCAGAAGGGTGGCGTCGCCCGTACCTTCCAGAATATCCGGCTGTTCCCGCAGATGACGGTGCTCGAGAACCTGATCATCGCCCAGCACAACACGCTGATGCGGGCGTCGGGCTACACGGCGGCCGGGCTGTTCGGTCTCAAATCCTATCGCGACGCCGAGCGGGAAGCGGTCGAGCTTGCGCGGTCCTGGCTCGACCGGCTGGGCCTCACGGCCCAGGCCGACTGGGAAGCCGGCAACCTTCCCTATGGCTCGCAGCGCCGCCTCGAGATCGCGCGCGCGATGTGCACCAAGCCGGTGCTGCTGTGCCTGGACGAGCCGGCCGCCGGTCTCAACCCGCGGGAATCGGGCGAGCTCCGCGAGCTGCTGACCGAGATCCGCGATCGGCGCCGCATCGGCGTGCTCCTCATCGAGCACGACATGAGCGTAGTCATGGGCATCTCCGATCACATCGTCGTCCTCGACTACGGACGGCTGATCGCCGATGGCACGCCGGCAGAGGTCCGCAGCGATCCGGCGGTGATCCGCGCCTATCTCGGCGAGGAGGATACCGACCAGATTCCGCCCGAGGTCGCGCGCAATCTCCGCCAGGGGGGCCGGGTCTGATGCTGGCGATCCGCGGCGTCTCCACCTCATACGGGAATATCCAGGCGCTCCACGGTGTCGATGTCGAGGTCCGCAAGGGCGAGATCGTGACGTTGATCGGAGCAAACGGCGCCGGCAAGACGACGCTTCTGATGACGGTGTGCGGCAAGCCGCGCGCGACCGCCGGGCGCATCCTGTTCGAGGACCGCGACATCTCGATGTCGCCGACCTTCGAGATCGTCCGCATGGGCATCGCCCAGGCGCCGGAAGGCCGCCGCATCTTCTCGCGCATGACCGTGCTCGAGAACCTGCAGATGGGCGCCACGGTCGCAGACCCTGCCCACTTCGGCGAGGATTGCGAGCGCGTCTTCAAGCTGTTCCCGATCCTGGGCGAGCGCAAGGCGCAGCGCGCCGGCACGCTCTCAGGTGGCGAGCAGCAGATGCTGTCGATCGGTCGAGCGCTGATGAGCCGGCCCAGGCTGCTGCTTCTCGACGAACCCTCGCTCGGTCTCGCACCGATGATCGTGAAGCAGATCTTCTCGGTGATCCGCGACATCAACGAGCGCGAAGGCATGACCGTCTTCCTGGTCGAGCAGAACGCCTTTCATGCGCTCAAGCTTGCGCATCGCGGCTACGTGCTCGCCAATGGCCGCGTCGTCCTGCAGGGGACCGGCGCCGAGCTCCTCGCCAACCGCGAGGTGCGCGCTGCCTATCTCGAAGGCGGGCATTGAGGAGGGCGAGATGAACGACGTGCTCGGCACCTCCCTCGGCCTGTTCGTGCTGGTGACCATCATCATGTTCGGCGGCGCTGCTTGGCAGACGGGACAGGCGCTGGCCCAGACCTGGCGACCGTTCTGGCACATGATCGTCTACGGCTTGATGCTGGCCGCGACCGACCGGCTGCTGCTGGTGCTGCTGTTCGGGGGCAGGCTTCTTGCCGGCGTTCCGTTCCTCGTCGCGGCCGCGGTCCTGGTCGGGCTCGGCAGCTTCGCCTACCGCCTGACCCAGGCGCGCAAGATGGTCGGGCAGTATCCGTGGATCTACGAGCGCGACGGTCTGCTGGGCTGGCGCGAGAGGGCAGGGCGCGAAGGCTCGTGACGTTCCACCGGGTGCTGGCAACCCCTTGGGGCTTGGGCTAACATTTGTTCCATCACCGTCCGCATTCCGCGGCCGGAATCTTGGTCGGCCTGCTGAGGCAGGCAGTTTTCAACGACAGGGAGCCGAACCAACATGCGTAAACTGACGTCTACGCTCCTCGCCGCCGTCGCCCTCGCCGCCTTCTCGGCGGTCCCGGCCTCGGCGCAGGATCTCGTGGTCGCGACCGCCGGTCCGATCACGGGCCAATACGCGGCCTTCGGCGAGCAGATGAAACGCGGCGCCGAGATGGCGGTCGCCGACATCAACGCCAAGGGCGGCGTGCTCGGCAAAAAGCTGAAGCTCGAAGTCGGCGACGATGCCTGCGATCCGAAGCAGGCCGTGGCCGTCGCCAACCAGATGGCCGGCAAGAAGATCGTCTTCATGGCCGGGCATTTCTGTTCGTCCTCGTCGATCCCGGCTTCGGCGATCTACAACGAGAGCGGCATCCTGCAGATGACGCCGGCCTCGACCAATCCGGCGTTGACCGAAGAGGCCGCCAACAAGAAGTGGAACAACGTGTTCCGCACCTGCGGCCGCGACGACGCGCAGGGTCTGGTCGCCGGCAAATTCCTTGCTTCGCAGTACAAGGGCAAGAAGGTCGCGATCATCCACGACAAGTCGGCCTACGGTAAGGGCCTCGCCGACGAGACCAAGAAGGCGATGAACGCCGCGGGTCTCAACGAGGTGATGTACGAAGCCATCACCCAGGGCGACAAGGACTTCACCGCGCTGGTCTCGAAGATGAAGGCCGCCGGCGTCGATGCCATGTACCTCGGTGGCTATCACACCGAAGCCGGTCTGCTTGTCCGCCAGTCCCGTGAGCAGGGCCTGAACGCGCTGCTGGTCTCCGGCGACGCGCTGGTCACCGACGAGTTCTGGAAGATCACCGGCCCGGCCGGTCAGGGCACGCTGATGACCTTCGCTCCGGATCCGCGCAAGCTCCCGACCGCCGCGGACGTCGTCAAGAAGTTCAAGGCCGCGAACTACGATCCGGAAGGCTACACCCTCTACACCTACGCCGCGTTCCAGGCGTGGGCGGCAGCGGTGGCGAAGGCCGGTTCGACCGATGCGGCGAAGGTCTCGGCTGCCCTCAAGGGCATGACCGCCGACACCGTGCTCGGCAAGCTCGCCTGGGATGCCAAGGGCGACGTCAAGGACGCCGCCTATGTCTGGTACGTCTTCAAGGATGGCAAATACAGCGAGATGTAATCCCTCGGAGGGATCTCTCTCGAGGAAACGGCCCGGCCAACCGCCGGGCCGTTTGCGTTAGCGCCGCCGCCGGCCGCGGCCGAGCCCGATCTTCTTGGCGAAGTCCGAGCGCTGCGCGGCGTAGTTGGGGGCGACCATCGGATAGTCGGGCGGCAGGCCCCACTTCGCCCGGTACTCTTCCGGCGTCAGCCCATATGCGGTGCGGAGATGGCGCTTCAGCATCTTCAGCTTCTTGCCGTCCTCGAGGCAGACGATGTGGTCCGGCATCACCGAGCGCTTGATCGCGACCGCCGGTCGCAGGGTTTCTCCCGTGACAAGGCTGCCGCCGCGTCCGTTCAGGCCGGCGAGGGAGCCGTAGACGGTGCTGATGACGTGGGGCACGTCGACGCTGCCAAGGCGGTTCTGGGTCAGGTAGGCCGCGACCACGTCCGTGGTCATTCGCAGCAGCTCGTCGTGGGGAACTTTCTTAGGCGGTGTTTACAAAGTTATTGACGTGAGACTCGAGCCTTGATTCAAGGATTCCTCTTGGAGGGAGGGATCGTTGAGCCGAGGCGATCTGAGCGAAGCGGAGTGGCGGTTGCTGAAGGACCTGTT
>VGEH01000161.1 GCA_016869375.1 Alphaproteobacteria bacterium
CGGTATCTTGAGATTGACGTCTCCCGCCTTGGTCTGCAGCGTCCGATCGTAGCTGCCGGCTCGCCTGTCCTGCCGCGCTTCGCTGCGCTCATAGCGACCCGCACCGCACAGACGGTCGGCCTCAGACGCAAGGAGTGCATTCAGCGTCTCCTCGACCGTGCCGCGCACCATCTCTCCCAGATGATCCCTGATCCGAGCCTCGTCGATCTGGATCACCTGGCCCATCGCAGTCTCACTGCTCATCGTTTGCTCCTTCACTCTAGAAGAAGCCACCATTCCCGAAAGTGCGAAAGATTCTGTACGTTATCGCGTCGAGTTCAGGATTGCTTGACGCGAGCCACGCCGATTTGCCATTGAGCCTTGCAGGGAAGCTTAGCTGACGGCGGATGAACCGCCGCGGTTCGGGAGACTTATGGACGTCAACGCCTTCGCCCAGTCCGTCCTCGCCGTGATCGAGGCCAACCAGGACTGGGCGGGACCGATCACCTTTCTCCTCGCCTTCGGGGAGTCGCTGGTGATCGTCGGCCTGCTGCTGCCGGCGACGGTGGTGTTCGTCGGCGCCGGCGCGCTGGTGGGCCTGGGCGTGCTCGACTTCTGGACCCTGGTGATGTGGGGCGGTCCCGGCGCCTTCTGCGGCGACGCGGTCTCGTACTGGCTGGGGCGCAGATACGGCCCCGCGATGCTGCGCCTGTGGCCGATGAGCCGGCGGCCGGACCTGGTCGAGTACACGCGCGGCTTCTTCATCCGCCATGGCGGCAAGAGCGTGTTCATCGGCCGCTTCTTCGGTCCGCTGCGCGCCATGGTGCCGCTGATCGCCGGCATCATGGGCATGAACCAGCTCCGCTTCCAGATCGCCAACGCCGCCTCGGCCATGGTGTGGATCGTCGGCATCCTCGCGCCCGGCGCGGTCGTCGCCTTCGGGCTCGACGAGATGCTCCATCACGAGGAGAACCCGGTGGGCTATGCGTCGGCGATCGGGGGCCTCGGGATTACGGTGTTGGTCGCGATTTGGCTGAGGCGCCAGGTGCGGGGGTCGCTTTCGATATAGATCTCATGGACTTCGCCTCGCGAAGAACTCCCGCGGCATTTACGCCATCAGGCGAGCGCCCCCTATGCCTAGAATCTCTTCCCGAAAAGCATTGTCACGTTCACGCGCCGGTTCTCGTAGCCCGGCTTGAAGTCCAAGGGCGCGGTCGCGTGAAAGAGATCGGAATTGAAGATCACGACGCGGTTCTGGCGATAGGGGATGTTGACCGGCACGACGCCCGCTGACTCGAGGAACCGGCGGATCTTCCTGCGGTCCTTGTTGTAGTCGTCGAAATCCCAGGCCGCCGGCGCCTCGACCGGATAGACGATGAGGCCGCCCGACTCCGGATTCAAATTGGCCTCGTCGGGGGTGATCCAGAAATTGACGTTGACCGCGGCGTTGTCGCCATGGATGCCGATGCCCTCGAGCCTGGGTTCGTACTTGTAGGCCCACATCTGGGTCAGCCGGTGGTCCTTGAAGATCGTCGGCATGGCGCGGGTGAGATCCTCGGCGATCTGGAACAGCAGAGGCGCGGAGAATCCGTCGCCGCCATAGGTGCCGAGATAGGCATGCCGCGTCTTGCCCTCGTCGAAATTGTGGGTGACGTCGTTCCAGATGGTCGACTCGAGGCAAAAGCGGCGAAGATCCTCGAGCGCTCTCGGCGTCAGAAGCCCGTCGATCCAGCAGATGCCCGGCTTGACCGCGTATCGGCGCTCGGCCCCGGCGCGATCGAAATCGCCGAGCACGGGCGCCTCGTGCCGAGACGTTTCGCGCCAGCGCACGATCCTGAGATAGGTTTCGGCGATCGGGCCGAGATCGGACGGCGGTATCATCACGGTCGCCGATGCGCCGTGCAGACGCTCGATCTGCTCCTTCGCCGCAGCGTAGTCGGCGGCGATGCCGGCGAGTTCCGCCGGCAGCAGCCCGCGACCGGAGAGATAGGCGAGCTGCTCGATGTCGTGGCTCAGCTTGGGCGTGTTGATCGGCACCAGCGGGCCGGGCGGCGGCAGGGGCTTGCCGTCGTCTGGCCACCAGCGGCTGGCGCGCTTGGCCACGAGCCCGGCGCGAAAGCAGCGGACCGCCTCCTCGTAACGGCGTTGTCCGACATGGAGCCAGCCGAGTCCGACCCAAGCCTCCGTGAACCGTGGATCGGCGGCGACGGCCTCCTCATAGCGCGCCTTCGCCTCGTCCTCGCGACCGAGGGCGCGCAGCGACTTGGCCAGCGCGAGCAGCACGCGGCCCAGGCCAGGTTGTTGCTCGAGCGCGCGCAACAGCGGGTCCAGCGCCGCGCCGGGGCGATCGAGATCGGCGAGCGAGGTGCCGATCACCGTATGCGCCGCCGTAAGGTTCGGATCGAGCCTGACCGCGCGTTGAGCCTCGCGCACCGCGTCTTCGAGGCGACCGTCGGCGCGATAGGCATAGGCGAGGTTGCAGCGGATCAACGCCGATTTCGGGGCGCGTCCGACCGCCCTGCGGAACGCGTCGATCGCTTCGGCCTTCCGATCGCGGGCAAGCTGCGTCAGGCCAAGCAGGTTGAGCGCCTCCGGGTGACCGCGATGGCGATCGAGCACCTGGCGGCTCGCCTGCTCCGCCTCGATCAGCGCTCCCCGCTTCAACGCTTCCGCGGCGATCGCGAGCAGCCGGCCCGGATCGTCCGCCGCGGCGGTCATCCGCGTGCACCGAAAATCGCGCTGCCGACCCGCACATGGGTGGAACCGTGGCGGATCGCGGTCTCGAAGTCGCCGCTCATGCCCATGCTGAGCTGCGCCAGGCCGTTGCGCCGGGCGATCTCGCCCAGCAGGTCGAAATGCGGCGCGGGGTCACCCTCGGCCGGCGGGATGCACATGACGCCGTCGACGACGAATCCGGCCAGCCGCGTGGCGTCGATCAGGTGATCGGCATCGTCGGGATCGGCGCCGGCCTTCTGCGGCTCGCGGCCGATATTTACCTGGATCAGCACGCGCGGCCGCCGCCCGACCTGCTCGCAAGCCCGCGCCAGCGCGTCGACGAGGCGCGAGCGGTCGACCGTCTCGATCACGTCGAAGAGCCGGACCGCGTCCTTGGCCTTGTTGGTCTGCAGGGGGCCGATGAGGCGGAGCTGGAGATCCGGATGGCGGGCCTTCAACGCCGGCCACTTGCCTTCGGCTTCCTGGACGCGGTTCTCGCCGAAGATACGCTGCCCTTCCGCAAGCGCGACCTCGAGGCCGGGAGCCTCCACGGTCTTGCTGACCGCGACCAGCGCGACGTCTTCCGGCCGGCGGCCGGCCTCCGTGGCGGCGTCGGCGATGCGGCGGCGAACACGTGCGAAATTGTCGGCGATGTCGGTCATGGGAAGTAGTCTACCCGAAGATGTCCCTTCCCCACGCTCCGCGCGGGAGAGAGAACGCGACATCATCGATATTCTTCCGGCACGTAGCCGAAGCGGGACATCTGCTCGCGGTGGTCATCGACGACGCGCTTGACCTGCTCCGGCGTCAGGTCGCGCCGCCACTGGCCGGCCTCGCCCTTGCGGAAGAAGGCCTCGGCCTTGGCCGGGCGCTCGATGAAGCCCTTGGCCTTCTCCTGGTTCTTCAGCACCTTGAAGGAGGACTGCTTGATCGCCTTGTCGAGGCGGTCGCGGGGCGCGTTGATGCCGAGGAACTTGGTGATGGCGCCGAAGCTCTTGAACGGGCTCTCCAGCAGATCCTCGTAGCGCACGATGTGCAGGCGCGGGTTGGGCCTTCCGGTCCAGCTTTCGACGTGCTGCGTCCAGGAACCCATCATCTCATGGACGTTCTTCTCGGTCGGGATGGTCATCGCGCCCCTGGTCTTCATCAGGTCGATGGTCTCGTCGATCGAGACCGAGAGATGGTGCGCGTAGGAGACCGCGACATCGAGCGGGTTGCGCACGACGTAAATGGCGCCGGCCGTCGCCTCCATGTTGACCGTCGGGTGGCCGAGATCCTCGAGCAGGGCATTGTGGGTCTTGGCGAACACGGTGTCGGGAAACGACTTGGTGAGCTCGGCATGCACCATCGGCCGGAGACGAGCCACGGATTCGCGCGTGTATTCCGCCCACGGCCTGGGATCGAACTTGCGGTAAAGAACCGTCTGGCTCTCGCCGGCGGTGAACTCCATCAGCCTGTTGATGTCGTAGGGCTGATCGGGGTTTCGCATGAAGTTGTGCAGGAACGCCCGAAGCCAGGTGTTTCCCGACTTGGGATACGAGGCGAGCCAGAGAATTCCGCCCATGCGAAGCCCGCGAGGGAAATGCGGTAAAAAAAAGGGGAGTGGCTCGCGCCACTCCCCCGATCGACGAAGCGCGAAGCTTAGAAGTTCGCGCCGATGCCGAAGGTCAAGGTCGTGCCCGTCGGGTCGGCACCAGTCGCGTTGTCACGCTTCTGGTAGCTCGCCGCGACGCCGAGGCTGACGCCGCCGCCGAGGTTGTAGCCGGCGCCAACCAGGAAGTGGTTGATCTTGTTCCTGCCGCCGGTCGCGACATCCGCGCGGCCCTGCTGGAAGAACGCACCGACCGACCAGGGACCCTGGCTGTACTTGATCGCGCCGCCGAGCGCCGAGGCGTCGACATCGTTGCCGTTGATGTCGTTCGCCTTGCCGTACTGAATGCTGGCTTCCCAGCCGGCAACCTGCAGGAAGGCGTCGGCGCGCCACGCCGTGACGCTGTTGCGGCCTGCCGTCTCGTGGTCCGAGCTGGAGTAGCCCGCGTCGACGCCGATCGTCGTGTCGCCGAACTTGCCGCGATAGTCGGCGGCGACCGACCAGGCGTTGCCGTTGCAGAAGCGGCCCTGCGTTCCATCGCAGTCGTTGTCGAACTGGATGCCGAAGGACCGCGTACCCTTGGTCGCGTCAGGGGCGTACGAGACCGCGAACGAGAACCCGCCGAAGCTCGGCGAGAGATAGATGATCTTGTTCGTGTCGTTCTCGATGTTGAAGTAGGTGGACGAGGTGCCGAGCGCGTAGACGCCGTCCGGCGAGTCGACGCCGAAGAACAGAGCCGCGCCGCCGATGTAGGTCGAATACGCCTTCAGCTTGCGGGCGTCGTCTTCCTCGCCGAAACGGATTTCGCCGAAGCTGCCCTTCACATAGGCCCAGACTTCGTCGACGTTGTCGACGCCCTGAGCACTGGTCGAGGAGTTCTGGGTCCAGGCTTCCATTTCCATGCGGAAGCCGTAGATCAAGCCGTTATTAAGCTTGGTCTCGCCGCGAACGAAGAATTCCGAGTTCATGGTGAACTGGATGTCGCGCGCCGAGGCGGCCGTCGTCGAGCCGTGATCGAAGATCGAGCCATAGTTACGCATGAAGCCTTGCAAGGATGCATAACCCTGGGCAGAGGCTTCGCTGGCGCAGAGCCCGACGGCGACAAGCGCCGACGTGCCGAGAAGCAGTTTCTTCATTACGATGTCCCTCCAGTCTACGTGCGGTCGGCGTAGCTTTCGAACCGGTTTACTTCCGATTCGCGCTCCGCATTCCCGCGGTTTCCCGTGACAGGGGGTCCACCCCTTGCCCGGCGCGTCCACTTTATGGCCGGATCGTGGCCGGTCAAGGGCTTTCCCGGGACCTTGGGCGACGAGGTAAGGGCGATGTGGCACAATGGACACAGGACCTTGGCCTTGACGGCGCCCCCTGAGACTTCTTAATACCGGGCTCGTTTTTCGGCGAGGAGCGACATGGTTCGACCCCGGATGAGCGTCATCGGCTTGGTCATGGCAGCAGCCGTTTCGGCATGTACCGGCCTTGCGGGCGATTCGGCTCCTCGCAGCAACCGCCATGAAGGCCGCGACAGCATGTCCAAAGGGGGCAAGTCCCTGTTCGGCGAGCGCGGCCTCAACCTGGGAGGGTTGCCGAGCGAGGAGCCGGGCGGCGGGAGCGGCATCGCGGTCAACAGCTTCCTGTGGCGCGCGTCGCTCGACACCATTGCGTTCATGCCCTTGTCATCGGCCGATCCGTTCGGCGGCGTGATCATCACCGACTGGTATTCGCCGCCGGAGAGCCCGAGCGAGCGGTTCAAGGTCAACGTGTATATCCTCGACCGGCAGCTCCGGGCCGACGGGATCCGGGCATCGGTCTTTCGTCAGCGGATGACCGATGGCGGGCAGTGGGCGGAGGCGCCGGTCGACAAGACGACCACGACCGAGCTCGAGAACGCGATCCTTACGCGCGCGCGCCAGCTTAGGGTGGCGCAAGCCTCGTAGCGTATTGAAATTCAGGGCGGACGCGGCTTTCCGCCCTTGCCGGCGGCGGTCGTGAACGACCATTATGGCCGCCCTTCGGAGGCGGCATGACCAGGTACAATTTCAAGGAAGCGGAGGCCCGCTGGCAGCAGGCCTGGGACGCGCGCGGCACCTTCCGCGCCGTCGCCGATCCGGCGCGGCCGAAGTATTATGTTCTGGAAATGTTCCCGTATCCGTCGGGCCGCCTCCATATGGGCCATGTCCGTAATTACACCCTGGGCGACGTCGTCGCGCGCTACAAAAAGGCGAGGGGCTTCAACGTTCTGCATCCGATGGGCTGGGATGCCTTCGGCCTGCCGGCGGAGAACGCGGCGATCGAGGCCAAGGTGCATCCGGCGAAGTGGACCCTGGCGAACATCGCGGCGATGAAGGCCCAGTTGAAGGCGATGGGCTTTTCCTATGACTGGGAGCGCGAGGTCACCAGTTGCCTTCCCGAATACTATAAGCACGAGCAGAAGATGTTTCTCGACTTCCTGAAGGCGGGCCTCGCCTACAGGAAGGAGACCTGGGTGAACTGGGACCCGGTCGAGCAGACCGTGCTGGCGAACGAGCAGGTGATCGACGGCCGCGGCTGGCGCTCGGACGCGCTGGTCGAGAAGCGCCTGCTGGCGCAGTGGAATTTGAAGATCACCGAGTTCTCCGACGATCTGCTGGAAGCGCTGAAGACGCTGGACCGCTGGCCTGACAAGGTCCGCCTGATGCAGGAGAACTGGATCGGGCGCTCCGAAGGCGCGCGCGTCCGCTTCCCGCTGGTCGGCCGCGAGGATGCGATCGAGGTTTTCACCACGCGGCCGGACACGCTCTTCGGCGCTTCCTTCGGCGCCATCGCCGCCAATCACCCCTTGGCGCAGGAGATGGCAAAGGACGATCCGGCGCTGGCCGAGTTCATCCAGGAATGCAACCGGATGGGCACGAGCGAAGCGGCGATCGAGCAGGCGGAGAAGAAGGGCTACCTCACCAGGCTCAAGGCCAGGCATCCCTTCGACCCGAGCTGGGAGCTGCCGGTCTATGTCGCGAACTTCGTGCTGATGGAGTACGGCACCGGCGCGATCTTCGGCTGTCCGGCGCATGACCAGCGCGACCTCGACTTCGCACGCAAGTACAAGCTGCCGGTGACGCCGGTGGTCCGACCGAAGAACGCCGACGAGCAGAGCGCGGCCTTCGAGGCGATCCGGGCCGGCGACGCCTTCGTCGATGACGGCATCGCGGTCAATTCGAAGTTCCTCGACGGCCTGCCGACCGCGGACGCCAAGAAGGCGGCGATCGATCGCATCGAGAAGGACGGCGCAGGCACGCGCTCGATCACCTATCGCCTGCGCGACTGGGGCGTGTCGCGGCAGCGCTACTGGGGCTGTCCGATCCCGATCGTCTATTGCGACGATTGCGGCACCGTGCCGGTGCCCGTGGCTGATCTGCCGGTCGAGCTGCCGGAGGACGTCACCTTCGACAAGCCGGGCAATCCGCTCGACCATCACCCGACCTGGAAGAACGTCGCGTGCCCGAGCTGCGGCAAGCCGGCCCGGCGCGAGACCGACACCTTCGACACCTTCTTCGAGAGCTCGTGGTACTTCGCCCGATTCTGCGATGCGCAGAACGGGCAGGAAGCCTTCTCGCGCCGCTCGGTCGACTACTGGATGCCGGTCGATCAGTACATCGGCGGCGTCGAGCACGCCGTGCTGCATCTTCTGTATTCGCGCTTCTTCATGCGCGCGTTGAAGCGCTGCGGCTATATCGGCGTCGACGAGCCCTTCGCCGGTCTGATGACCCAGGGCATGGTCTGCCACATGACCTTCCGCGACAAGGACGGCAAGTG
Source organism: Alphaproteobacteria bacterium (assembly GCA_016869375.1). Classification (GTDB taxonomy): domain Bacteria; phylum Pseudomonadota; class Alphaproteobacteria; order SHVZ01; family SHVZ01; genus SHVZ01. The sequence goes on from VGEH01000161.1 coordinate 8,072, forward strand.
GATCACGCCGGCCGAGGTGAAGAAGGAAGGCGAGAGCTGGGTCCGCATCTCCGACGGCACGCCGGCGACATCCGGCCGCTCGGAGAAGATGTCGAAGTCGAAGAAGAACGTCGTCGACCCCGAGCGCATCATCGAGACCTACGGCGCCGATACCGTGCGGCTGTTCATGCTGTCGGACTCGCCGCCCGAGCGCGATCTCGAATGGACGGATGCCGGCATCGACGGCGCATGGCGCTATGCCAACCGTCTTTATCGCGCCGTCGTCGAGCCCGCGGGCGCGACGGCGGCGAAGGGAACGCGGCGTCCGGCCGAGCTGGGTGCTGCCGCGTCCGAGGCCGAGCGCAAGGTCCACAAGACCATTCACTTCGTCGGCGACGACCTCGAGAAGTTCCACTTCAACCGCGCGGTCGCACGCATCCGCGAGCTGTCGAACGCCTTCGAGGCGCTCGAGGGCGAGGGCGACGACATCGCCTGGGTGCGGCGCTTCGGCTGGGAGACGCTGGTCAAGCTGATCGGGCCGATGATGCCGCATTTGGCCGAGAGCCTGTGGCAGGCGCTGGGGCACGAGACGCTGCTGGTCGACCAGGCCTGGCCCGCCGCCGATCCGCGCCTGATCGTCGACGACACCGTGACCATCGCGGTGCAGATCAACGGCAAGCTGCGCGGCACGGTCGAGCTCAAGCGCGATGCGGACAAGAAGGACGCCGAGGCAGCGGCGCTCGCCCAGGCCGATGTCGCCAAGTACATCGCCGGCCGCGCGCCGAAGAAGGTGATCGTCGTGCCCAACCGTATCGTCAACGTGGTGCTCTAGGCGCATGCGCGTCGCCGTCATCGCGCTGTCGCTGCTGCTCGCCGCCTGCGGCTTCGAGCCGATGTATGGCGAGCGCGGCGGCGCACCGAGCCCGGCGACGCAGGCGATGGCGGAAACGCGCATCGCGCTGATCCCCGATCGCATCGGACAGGAGCTGCGCAATCAGCTGCTCGATCGGCTCACGCCGCTCGGCCCGCCGGCGCGGCCGCGCTACGAGCTGGTCGTGTCGGTCTCGGAGCGCCTCGACAATCTCGGCATCGCACGCGACGACTCCGCGACTTTCGGCCGGCTCACCGTGACGGCAACTTTCACCCTGCGCGATATCGCCGGCGGACGGCCCGTCTATGCCGGCCAGAGCAAGTGGACCAACGGCTTCACCAAGGTCAGCTCGCATTTCGCCAATCTCGCGAACGAGGCGGATGCGCGAAGCCGCGCGCTGCGCGAGATCGGCGAGGACATCCGCCAGCAGATCGGCGTGCACTTCTCCAAGAGCGGAGCGTAAGTGAAGATCGCCGACCGTTCGGTCGACGGTTTCCTCAAGCGCCCCGATGCGAAGATCCGCGCCGTTCTTTTCTACGGCAGCGATCTCGGCCTCATCCGCGAACGCGCGACGCAGATCGCGAAGACGGTGCTTCCCGATCTCTCCGATCCGTTTCGCCTGGTCGAGCTGCCGGCGAAGTCGGTGCGCGACGATCCGGCGCGATTGGCGGATGAGGCGGCGGCGATCGCCTTCACCGGCGGACGCAAGGTGGTGTGGATCAAGGATGCCGGCGACGGCGCGACCGATGCGGCGGAGAGCCTGTTCGCGCAGAGCGGATGGGATGCGCTCGTCATCGTCGAAGGACCCGAGCTCTCGACGCGATCGAAGCTGGTCGAACTCTTCGCCGAGGACGATACGGCGGCCGCGATCGGCTGCTATCCGGACCGCGAAGCGGCGATCGAGCGCGTGGTCGAGGAGACGCTGGCATTGCACGGTCTCGAGATCGCGCCGGATGCGCTGGCCTTCATGTCCGAGCATCTCGGCGGCGACCGCGGCGTCACGCGCGCGGAGGCGGAGAAGCTGGCGCTGTTCTGCGCCGGGCAGAAGACGGTGACGCGCGCCGATGCGATGGCGGCGATCGGCGACTCCGCCGCGGTCGGCATGGACGACGCGATCGCCGGGGCCTTCGAAGGTGATTCGGTCAAGCTCTCGCGCGCGCTTGGAAGGCTGCGCGGCGAGGGCATCAGCCCCGTCGCGATCCTGACCGCGGCGCAGCGCCATGCCCAGCGTCTGCACCTCGTCGCCTCGGCGGTCGCCGACGGGGCTCCAGCCCTGTCCGCGATCCGCTCGCTCCGTCCGCCGGTCTTCTTCGAGGCAGCGGCGAGTTTCGAGCGCCAAGCCCGGCGCTGGTCACCGGCCTTGGTCGGGCGCGCAATTTCTTTGCTCACCGAGGCCGATCTGCGCTGCCGGTCGACGGGTTCGCCGGCCCAGGCGCTTCTCGGCCAGGTTCTTCAGGCGATTGGCGGCCTCGCCAGGAGACCGTAGAGCGGCGAAGACGGGGCTTGGATAGCCAGAGCACCAGAAATCAACCGGATACGCCCGGCGCTTTCCGGAGCCCGGTGATAACGTACAGAATCTTTCGCACTTTCGGGAATGGTGGCTTCTTCTAGAGTGAAGGAGCAAACGATGAGCAGTGAGACTGCGATGGGCCAGGTGATCCAGATCGACGAGGCTCGGATCAGGGATCATCTGGGAGAGATGGTGCGCGGCACGGTCGAGGAGACGCTGAATGCACTCCTTGCGTCTGAGGCCGACCGTCTGTGCGGTGCGGGTCGCTATGAGCGCAGCGAAGCGCGGCAGGACAGGCGAGCCGGCAGCTACGATCGGACGCTGCAGACCAAGGCGGGAGACGTCAATCTCAAGATACCG
>VGEH01000162.1 GCA_016869375.1 Alphaproteobacteria bacterium
GCTCGGCGGTGCCGTCGGCGCGATTGGTGAGGAAGGCAAGCTCGTCGCGCAGCGCCTGGCCGCGCTCGACCTGGACCGACAACGCCTTGGCCGTCTGGTCGGCGGCGAGTCTGAGAGCCTGGATCGATCCCTCCGTCCGCCGCGTCGCCTCGTTGAACTCGCCGATCATCGCCTCGAACTCAGCCTTGTTGGCGCGCAGCCCCTGCAGCCGGCGATTGAGGATCGCGGCATAGACGATCGTCGCGACGAGCAGCGCCGCAACCACCAGGTCCAAGATCAGGGACAGCTCCATGGCCCCTACCCTCTTTCGCCGAGACCCGCCTCAACCACCCGAAGCGTGCCGTCGAACCTTCTTGTCGATGCGGATGGCGATGCCGCTGCCCTTCCGCCCCATATTGCCGCGGAACAGCGGGATCTTGCCGCATCGCATCTCGACCGAGGAGCTCGGCGTAGCGTTCAGCACGATCCGGCTGCCGACCTTCCAGTTGATCACGTCGTTGAGCGGCATCATGAACTCGTCCAGATACGCCGTCAGGTCGATATCCGTGTGCCAGAGCTCGCTCGCCAGATGGCCCTCCCAGATCGAGTCACGGCCGAACTTCTCGCCCATGAACATCTGCAGCAGGAGCTCGCGCACCGGCTCCAGCGTCGCATAGGGCAGAAGCAGCTCGAGACGGCCGCCACGGTCTTCCATGTCGATGCGGAGCCGCGCCAGGATCGCCGCATTGGCGGGCCTGGCGATCGAGGCGAAGCGCGGGTTCGTCTCCAGGCGGTCGAAGCGGAAGGTGACCGGGCTCAACGGATCGAAGGCAGCCGACAGGACGTTCAGCACGACCGTGACCATACGCTCGACCAGGTTGCGCTCGATGGTGGTGTAGGGGCGGCCCTCGATACGCATCGCCGCCGTGCCGCGACGGCCGCCGAGGAGCACGTCGACGACCGAGTAGATCATCGCCGAGTCGACGACGAGGAGGCCGAGATTGTCCCACTCCTCCGCCTTGAAGACGGTGAGCATCGCCGGCAGCGGGATCGAGTTGAGATAGTCGCCGAAACGGATCGACGTGATGTTGTCGAGGCTGACCTCGACGTTGTCCGAGGTGAAGTTACGAAGGCTGGTCGACATCGTACGCACGAGGCGGTCGAATACCACCTCGAGCATCGGCAGCTTCTCGTAGGAGACCAAAGACGAGTTGACGATCGCCTGGATTCCCGAGGTCTCGGCGGCGCGGTCCGAATCCGCATCGAAGCCGAGCAGGCTGTCGATCTCGTCCTGGTTGAGAACGCGCGCCTGATGGCCGGCATCGGCGGCGCCGCCGCCGCCGCCCTGCTCCATCGCCGCTCATTCCGCCGCCAGCTTGTCTTCGTCCGTCGTGTCGCTCATGGCGCGCCTACTGAACCAGCATTTCCTTGAACAGCACGTCTTTCACCCGCGCCGGACGTGCCGCGAGATTGACGCGGCGAAGCAGCTCCTCGCGCAGGCGATAGAGCCCCGCAGAGCCCTGTAGGTCGTCGATGCGGAGCTCGCGCAGGTAGATTTGGAAGTTGTCGATGATCCTCGGCATGTTCTGGGTCACGAGTTCGATATCGCCCGGGTTCTCGAGCTCGAGACTGACGCTGATCTTGAGGAAGTTGGTGCGCCTGGTCGCGCTCGTGCCCGTGTTCAGGTTCACGATCAGGTCGGGCATATCGAAGAACACGGTCTGCCGCGGCGCCGGCCTCTGCGGCACCGGCTCAGCCTCCGCTCCGGGAACGGGCTCGGGCTTCGGCGCGGGCTTGGACAGGATGCCTGAGAAGAACACGCCGGCGATCGCGCCGATGACGAGCAGCACCGGCAGCACGATGAAGAGAATGAGCTTCTTGCCGGCAAACCGTTTTACTTCCGGTTGGCCTTCGCCTCCGCCTTCTTCGTCCATCGCTTCGGCTGACATGCCGGTTCTCCGTCAGTGCGCTCGATCGAGCCCCTCTCGGGATAGATATATGCAGCTTCGGTGCCGATCCCTAAGCTACTTCGTGTAAAGTTCCTTAACTGTTCCAGGATAGCGAATAATAGCGGCAAAAAAAGGGCTATATCAATATCTTGGGGGTGCCCGCCAAGCCCTCGCGCGGGACAGTTAAGGGGCGCCCGCCCAAACCGGCAAATCCTGCCTAGCAGCGAGTCGGTCAGCCCTGCCTTTCTCCGGAGAGCACCCTAAACCACGTCTTGGTCGCGTCGGCGATGGTTTCCGGCGTCCACAGCGGCGCCTCCCGCCAATAGTCGATCTCGGCGAGAATGCGCCCCACGCCCTCCTCGAACGAGACCTTGGGTGCCCAGCCCAGGTCTCGGCCGATCTTGGTGATGTCGGCGAAGGTGATGTCTGGCTCCCCCGGCCGCTTCGGAATGTAGGTCGCGTGGCCGACCAGGAGCTCGACGAGCCGGTTGATCGTCTGCGGCTTGCCGGCGCCGATATTCCAGATCTCTCCGCTCCTGTCGGTCTCGGCCGCGGCGAGGAAGCCGGTCGCGAGATCGGTCGCATAGATGAAATCGCGGCGCTGGGTGCCGTCGCCGACCACGGTGAAGGGCTTTCCGGCGAGCTTCTGGCGAAGAAACACGCCGAACACGGCGCCATAGGCGCCCGAGGTGCGCGAGCGGGTGCCGTAGGCGTTGAAGATGCGGATCGAGTTGACCGGCAGCTTGTAGACCTTGCCCCAATGGAAGACTGCTTGCTCGCCTTGGTACTTCGAGAGCGCGTAGGGGTATTGCGGCTGGACCGGGTGATCTTCGCGGGTGGGCGTCTCGGCCAGCCCGTAGCAGGAGGACGAGGCCGCATAGACCAGCTTCCGCGCTCCGGCATGCCGCGCGGCTTCGAGCACGGCGACCGTGCCCTGGACATTGGTCGACATGTAGTCGGACGGCCGCTCGATCGACGGCACGATGTCGCCGATGCCAGCGAAATGGAAGACGAAGCGGGTGCCGGCGAAGAGGGAGTCATCCGGCGCGAGCGAGCGGATGTCGCGGCGGTCGAGCGTCACCTCGGCACCGCTTCCGTGATGCTTCAGATTGGCTTCGCGCCCGCCGACCAGGTTGTCGATGACGCGGACGGCGTAGCCGCGCGAGACCAGGAGGTCGACCATGTGGCTGCCGATGAACCCGGCACCGCCCGTGACCACCGCAATCGGCCTTTCAGCCATCATCCGACTCCCTGCGCTCGACCTGGATGCGCCGCAACCTAGTCGGGCCTTCCGCGAGCGGCAATCGGGCAGACCGTCACCGTGACCTAGCCAAAGATGCCCCGCGTCAGCACCGGCCATGGCCCGGCGGCGAGGAGGCCGTCGGGCCGCGCCTGCCCCGTGTCGGTCGTCAGCCAGAGACGGGCCACGTCGCGGGGAAACGTGGGATCGCCGAGGACCTCCGGCAGGTCGTCGATGAAATGGGTAAGGCCGAGCGAAGCGATCCGCCGGATCTTGCCCGCCCGCTCGTCCTCGAAGAAAACCCGCTCGGACGGGATCCCGGGGCAGTGGGCCCGAAGCCAGAGCCGCGCCGCCTCCCTCAGATCCGTGCCCCCCGGGTCCTGCGCGGCATAGCGACCTTTATGACTGACCACAGCGAGGAGCACGAGCTCCTCGGCGCAGCGTGCGAGAAACGCGGCGCTCCCGGCCATCATCGGCGCTCCGGCGAGCCCCGGGCCGTAGACCCGCGCCTGCACCTTCTGCCAGGCGATCTCGCCCTCGTCTCCTCGTGCGCGGAGCCGGTCGCGGATCTGGGTCTTGTCGAGGTTTCGCGCGTCGAGGCCGAAAGCCACGGCCTCCGCCCGAAATACGTCCGTGTAGTCGACCAGCGTGTTGTCGAAGTCGAGGCCGATCGACCTCACCTGAGATTGACCGATTTCATCAGCTTGATGTTGACGTAGCGCGGGTCGTTCGACCAGTTCGGGATCTTGCCGTCGCGGAAGGCGCGGACCAGGTCTTCGGCGGCGTTGGTGATCGTATTCTTCGCAACGAAGCCCAGCTCGCGGCGGACCTTGTCCGAGGAGATGTGATAGGAGCGCAGATCGTCGGTCGGCGTCACCGCGATCTCGACGCCCTTGCCCACCACCTCGCGCACCATCTCGGCGATGTGCATGACCGTGTGGTTCTCGAAGCCGACATTGTAGGTCTTGCCGTCGATCTTCTCCGCCGGCTGGCGCAGGCTCTCGAGATAGAACCCAACCATGTCCTCGATATGCAGGTTGGGACGCTTCTGCGTGCCGCCGAAGACGGTGATCTTCCTGTTGTTGTAGCCGTGGCTGGTGAGGATGTTGACCGTGAGGTCGAGCCGGAGCCTGGGGCCGTAGCCGCAGACCGTCGCCGGCCGCACGGTCAGCGTCGTCAGATTCGGCGAGCGCTCCTCGGCCAGAACCTCCTCGCACAGCGCCTTGTACTTGGCGTAATCCGTCATCGGCTCGAGGCTCTCGTCCTCGGTGACGTTGGGGATGTCCTTGAGGCCGTAGACCGACGACGAGGAGGCATAGACGAAGCGTTCGACGCCGGCCGCCTTCGATGCCCGCACCAACGGGCGGAAGCAGTCGAAGTTGATCGACTTGCCGAGTTCGGGATCGAGATCGAAGGACGGGTCGTTCGAGATGCAGGCGAGATGGATCACTGCATCGCAGCCCTTCAGCGCCTCGGCGACCGCCTTCGGATCGCGGAGGTCACCTTGGAACTCCTTCAGACGCGGACCTTGATGCCCGGCGAAGATGTCGCGGCCATAGAGATAGAGATCGAGGACGTGGACTTTGTGGCCCGCCTCCAGGAGCCTCGGAACCAGCACGCTGCCGACATAGCCGGCGCCGCCGGTGACCAGAACCGTCCAGCGGCGATCGCTCATTCTTTCCATCCCATGGCGAAGTCGACCACCGCCGAGAGCAGGGCGAGATGACCGGCCTCGACGAAGCCGTACTGCTTCGAGGGAAGATAGAGGTTGACGTCGCCCATGCGGCGAAGCGGGTTGTCCGGCTCGAAGCCGCTCAAGGTCAGGACCTCGGCCTTGTGCGCGCGCGCCGCCTCGACCCCCCTCAGGATGTTCGGCGATTTTCCGGACGAGGAGATGGCGACCAGCATGTCGCCTTTACGTCCGAGCCATTCGATCTGCTTCTCGTAGACGTGCTGGTAGCCGTAATCGTTGCCGAGGCAGGTCAGCGTCGCCGCGTCGGTGAAGCACATCGCACGGATACCCGCGGCCTTGGAAAAGTCCTCGGACATGTGGCTCGCGATCGCCGAGGAGCCGCCATTGCCGATGAACATCACCTTGTCGCCGCGGGCATGGATGGCGCGCGCCGTCTCCAGCGCCCACTCGAGCGCCTTGCCGAGATCCATGCGGCCACCGCCCTTGTCGGTCGCTTCGGCCGCGGCCAGAACCTTGTGGAAGCTCGAAAAGTAGCGCTCGGTACGCTGGGCGAAGGACATGGCGATCAGCTCAGAAGGGCACGGATGGATTTGACGACGGACGCCTTGTCAATCGAGCTGCGGTGGCCGACGATCCCGACCTTCAGCGCGCCGACGACATTGCCGATGAAGCCGATCGCCTTCATCGGGCCGCCGGCCTTCACCAGAGGCGAAGTCACGGCAAGAAAGGCGTCGCCGGCGCCGACGGTGTCGACCACGGTGCGCGTGAGCGCCGGGATGCGGGAGACCGCCTCTCCCTTCGAGTGGATGATGCAGCCATAGCCGCCATGGGTGAGGATCAGCCGGTCGCATTGCATGCGCCTCGGCAGCAGCGTGCCGGCGATGGTCTCGACATCCACGTATTTCTCGCCGATCGCCAGCTTGGCTTCCGGCGCGTCGATGCAGACATAGTCGGCGCGCGGATACTTGGTGATGAGGTTGTAGCCCATGTTGGCGCTGTTCGATTGCGCATTGACGGCGAGGAAGCGCGCCTTGTCGGTCAAGAGATCAATCGTCGCGCGGCTGATCAGGCCGTGGCCGAAATCGGTCACGAGGACCATGTCGTAGTCGCCGGCACGCTCGGCGATCTTGCGGTTCAGCTCCGCCTCGAGCGGCGGCTCGAGCGGCTTGTCGTCCATCGAGTAGACCTCGAAGAGCTTCCGCATATAGGCCGGATCGATGAACCGGCATTTTCGCGTCGTCGGCACGCCGCGACGCTCGATGAAATCGATGGAGACGTTCGACTGGCGCGCGCGCAGCAGGAGCTCCTCCTGGCTGTCGTCGCTGCCTATCGAAGTGATGATGTCGACCTCGCCGCAGAAATTGGCGAGATGATTGGCGGCGGCCACGACGCCGCCGGCGAACATCTCGCGACTCTGGAACAGGGTCGCAATCATGTTCTCCTTGGCGGCCTTGCCCATCGGCTGGACGTACTGATACTCGTCGACGATGGAGTCGCCGACGACGAGGACACGGTAGTTCTTTACGCGATCGAGGAGCTCCTCGAGCATCGCCACCGGATGGTCCTGACGGAAGCCGTCGAGATAGTCGCGCACCGCCGGATCGAGCGTCGAGAAGTAGCGGTTGATCAGCTGCGTGGAGCTCGAGGTGATCTCGTCCGTGAAGACCATCGCGCCGCCATACGACTCGACGGCCTTGCGCTCCTGCGCGATCTTGCCGGTGACGTCGGCCGTCGCATCGACATAGTCGGAGCCCTTGGCGTAGACGTCGGGCTTGATCGTCCGGATCAGCGAGAGCGCGTCGGACGAATAGTTGATGCCGACCCAGTCGACATACTCGAGCGCGCCCAGCATCTCGGCGCGCAACGCGTCGGTGAAAGCCGGCCTGCCCGGTCCCTTGTTGACGAAGGCATCGGCGGTGACCGTGACCATCAGCAGATCGCCATGCCGGCGCGCCGCCTCGAGATGTCGGACGTGGCCGAGATGGACCAAGTCAAAGACGCCGTGCGCGAGCACCACCTTGCGCCCGGCGCTGCGTGTGGTCTCGGCGAGCGTCGCCAGATCCTCGATGCTTTTGATCTTGGCGCGCGGCGAGCGGGCGGCCTTCCCGAGATCGAGCCGACGGCGCCCCGGCGACTCCATACGCCGATCCCCTGCGGAAGCCGCAGACTCCTTGGTCATGAGCTTCCGTTTAGTCGATTGATGGGGGGATGGCAATCAACGGCAGCGGCCTGCAAGACGCCCGGGTCGCCAGCGGACGTCAGGCAAGCGATCGGATGATCTGGATCACCCGGTCGACGTTCTCCAGCGGCTGCCCGGGACCGCAGGGCAGTCGCGCCAGATTGGCATCGTAGAACTGCGAGTTCGGGTAGTCGCCCGCGGCCCGGAGCTGAGGGGCACGGCCCAGGCTGCGATGGCCGAAATGGACCTCGATGCCCTCCTTGAGCAGAGCGGCGGCGATCTTGGCCCGGTCGCGGCAGACCACCTCGGTCCACAGGGGGACCTCGCCCTTGTCGAGATCGACCGGAAGGACGCGCACATGCGGCATGTTGGCGAGCCCGTCGGCATAGCGCTGGTAGACGCGAATCACATGCGCGACCTTCTGGTCCGCGCGATTGAGCTGGGCCAGGCCCATCGCCGATTGCAGGTCGCTGACCCTGAAATTGCAGCCGAGCGTCGTGGCCGTTTCCGTCATCCGGTCGGTCACGCCGTTCTCCCGGATCAGGAAGAGCTTCTCGTAGAGGTCGTCGCGCCGCGTCGCGATGGCGCCGCCGTGACCCATCGAGATCAGCTTGGTCATGCCGAGAGAGAAGCAGCCCATGTCGCCGATCGTCCCCAGCATGCCGAGCGGCGAGCGGGACAACATCGCCTGGGCGGCGTCCTCGACCACGCAGATACCGCGCGGCCGGGCGAGCGCCAGGATGCCTTCCATGTCGCAGGCGCGGCCGTTGAGGTGGACCGGGATGATCGCCTTCGTCTTCGGCGTGATTCGCTTCGCGATCTCGCCGACATCGATCAGAGGGGTGTCCGATTCGCTGTCGGCGAGCACGATCCTAGCGCCGAGGATCGCCGCGCCATGTGCCGTCGCGATCCAGGTACGGTCGGGAACTATCACCTCGTCGCCGGCCTCGACTCCGGCCGCCATCATCGCCATCAGCAGAGCAAGCGATCCCGACGGCGTCACGATCACATGCGGGACGCCGAGCTTCTTCCTGAGGGCGTTCTCGAGCTCGACCGCGAACGGACCCTGGCTGAAGCGCCGGCTGTCGACCGCGCGATTGATCTCCGCCTTCTCGGGCTCGCCGATCTCGGTCCACCACCACGTCACTTTGCTCACTGGGACCTCGGCTCGGATCATCGCCCGCATGGGCCAGGAGGGCGCCGATCCTTAGCGAAAACGCGCATGGTTCGCAATCCGATCACCCTTGCCGCGATTGACACCGTCGAAGGGCCTCTCCCATTCTCGGCCGGACTTCCGCACGCCCACGACCAAGGACCTGAGCGTATGATGGCGCTGCCGCGCGACCTCGACGTCCGGCCCGACTCGGTGGCGCTGGTCGACTGGGAAGAAGGAACCGCGGGGCAGGTGCACAGCTGGTTCGAGGCGAGCGGGCTCGGCCACATCGCCTGCTTCGTGCACGCCGACGACGAGCCGCCCTCGGTCGATCCGGTCGCCGCACGCAAAGGCCGCCACGCAAGCCAGTTCGACGTACCCACAAGGACTCATTTCAAGGGCGTTCCGCTGCTCTCCGCGCGCGACTGGCCCGCGTCCCTCAACCTGCTCGGCATCCGGCGTGCCATCGTCGCGCTTCCCGACCTCGAGCGCCGGGAAGAAGGAATCGCGGCGGCTCGTCGCGCAGGGATCGCGCTCGTCAATGCGATCCACCCAACGGCGCTCGTCATGCCGGACGCGATCATCGGCGAGAGCGTCATCCTGCACGCGCGCGCCTATGTCGGCTATCGCGCCGAGATCCGCGACGGCGCCCTGCTGAATGTCGGCGCCCAGGTCGACCATCACAGCGTCATCGACACCTGCGCGACGCTCGATCCGGCGGCCGTGACCGCTGGCAACTGCTATGTCGGGCCGCGCGCACGCCTACATACCGGCGCCGTGCTCAAGAACCGGGTCCGGGTCGGCGCCGATGCGATCGTCGGCGCCGGAACCGTCGTGATTCGCGACGTCGAGCCGGGTTGGACCGTCGTCGGCAACCCGGCGCGCAGGATCGGCTGAACCGGCGTGGAGTCCCCTTCCCCCGACGTCGCCGGCATCGCCGAGAGGCTGGTCGCCGCCAAGGTGCGGGAAAGCAGGCTGGTGCGCGGGGGCGGCAACAACCGCATCTATCGCGTCGAGACCGAGGCCGGGCCGATCGCGCTCAAAGGATACACGGTCGTCGATGGCGACCCCCGCGATCGCCTAGGCACCGAATGGGCGGCGCTCGCGCTGGTCTCGCGGCACCTTCCAGGCCGGGTGCCGCGACCGCTCGCCCGCGATGCTGCCGCCGGCTGGGCAGCCTATGAGTGGATCGACGGCGACAAGATCGGGAGCCCGGCGCCGGCCGAGATCGACGCTGCGACCGACTTCCTCCGCGCCCTGCTACCGCTCCGCACCCTGACCGATGCGGGCAAGCTCCCTCTCGCCTCGGAGGCGATCCTCTCGCTCGACGCCCTGCTGGCGCAGCTGGATTGGCGCGTGCAGCGGCTCGTCTCGGTTGCCGACCTCGACACGGATGCGAGAGCCTTTCTCGGCGAGCAGGTCCGCCCCGCGATCGCGCGCATGGGCCATGCGCGCGGCGCCGGAGTCGCCGAGCTTCCGGCGGAGCGCCGCGTGCTTTCTCCTTCCGATTTCGGCTTCCACAACGCCTTGCGGCGGCCTGGCGGCGAGCTGGTGTTCCTCGACTTCGAGTATTTCGGCTGGGACGACCCGGCGAAGCTCGCTTCGGACATCCATTGGCATCCCGGCATGGCTCTCGGCGCGACGGACCGGCAGCGTTTCGCCGCGGGCCTCGCGGACATTTTCGGCGCGGACCGGGATTACGCCCGGCGTCTCGATGTCTACCGGCCCTTGATCGGCCTCCGATGGTGCCTGATTCTGCTGAACGAGTTCCTGCCCCAAGGCCTCGCCCGCCGCCGCCACGCCGGCCAGGCCGAGGACATCGAGGCGGCGCGGGCGCGTCAATTGGACAAGGCCCGTGCGCTTTACAGCGAGGTCGTCCAGGGTCTATGACCGCCCCTGTGGCTGACTCCTCCTCAACGGCCGCCGGACTCGACGAGCGCTCGCGCTACCTGCGGACGCTGGTGATCGATGCATTGGAAGGCGGCGGTCGCGGCCATGTCGGCGCCGCGCTCTCACTGATCGAGATCGTCCGCGTCCTCTACGACGACATCCTCAAGGTTCGTCCGAACGAGCCGCGATGGCCTGATCGCGACAGGCTGATCCTGTCGAAGGGTCATGGCTGTCTCGGCCTCTACGCCCTGCTGGCCGACAAGGGCTTCGTCACCATGGAGGACCTCAGGAAGCAGTGCCGCCCCGGCGCGCTGCTCGGCGGTCATCCGGAGATCCGCATCCCCGGCGTCGAGGCCTCGACCGGCGCGCTCGGGCACGGGCTCGCCATCGGCGTCGGTCTGGCGCTTGCGGCGCGCATGCAGAAGCGCCCGTCCCGGGTCTACGTGATCATGGGCGATGGCGAGTCGAACGAGGGTTCGGTCTGGGAGGCGGCGCTGATGGCCTCCAAGCACAAGCTCGCCAATCTCACCGTCCTTCTCGACTACAACAAAATGCAGTCCTACGGCACGGTCCCGGATGTGCTGCCGCTCGAGCCGCTCGCCGACAAGTTCAAAGCCTTCGGCTTCGGCGTCGCCGAGGTGGACGGCCATGATGTCAACGATCTT
>VGEH01000163.1 GCA_016869375.1 Alphaproteobacteria bacterium
ACGCGAAAAGTGGCCCCCTAAATTCCCGTTTCCTAAAATAATATCAATGCTGTAAGGGACTTCCGGGGTGGGGTCAATATTGGACGCGATTTCACAGGCGTTCGCCGAGAACGGCCTTCGCATCCTCTGGAAACCGCGCCCGCCGCCTGAGGTGCCAACCTGCGTCTACCTCCGCACCGTCCATTGCCGCGCATGGGAGAGTCCCGGGCCGAACAGGGCGTCGCGGATCTTCAGGACGATCCCCATCACGAAGCCGGCGACGACGGCGAAGACGACAAGCTGGCCGATCCGTCTGCCGAGGCGACGGGAGAGCGAGTACGGAGGCGATCGCCTGCTCGTTGCGCCCGCCGACGCGGCGATTTGCCTGGGTGACCGCCCGCACACTCGATTGACGCCGCCGCGGCTTAAGGTGATGTTGCGAATTAACCATTCCGGCGGCCAATGCTCGAGCTTAGCCCTCGTTACCAGATCCAGCGCGATGCCCGCCTGCCCGCGCTCGATACCTCGGCCGCGCGCGCCTACCAGGCGGTGGATACCGAGCCCGAGCAGGGCCATGGCTCCGTCCGGCCGGTCACGGCCTATCTCTACCAGCCCGGCCACATCCTGCCGCTCGAGGCGCTGCGCAACTTCGAGGGCTTCCGGGCCTCGGGCATGGTCAAGATCCTGGACCATGGCGTCGCCAGCCGCACCGGCGATGCCGGCCGCGACTTCGTCATCATCACCGAGCAGCTCGGCGAGCAGCTGGTGCCAAGCCTGGTCAACCCGTTCCCGGCTCTTTCCGACGACCAGATCGCGCGCTTCGTGCGCACGGCGATGCCGGCGCTGAAGGAGATGGAGTCGAACCGCATCGCGCATCGCGCGATCCGGCCGACCAACCTCTTCTACGGCGACGCGGCCCGCTCGCTGATCGTGCTGGGGCCGCCGGCACTGTCGCCGCCCGGCCAGGACCAGCCGGACTATCTCGAGCCGCTGGAAAGCGCCACCGCCGATCCGCGCGGCCGCGCCGGCATCCTGTTCGCCGACGATCTGTTCGCGCTCGGCGTCACGCTGCTGATGCTGGCGACCGGGCGCAACCCGCTCAAGGACGAGAAGGCGGACGCGATCACCGCCAAGCGTCTCGATGCCGGCTCCTTCGACGCGCTGGTCGGCAATGCGCGGCTGACCACGACGATGGCCGAGGTCATACGCGGCCTCCTCGTCGATTCGCGCCGCGAGCGCTGGGGGATCGTCGAGCTCGGGCAATGGGCGGCCGACGGCAAGCGCCCCAACCCGCCGCGCGTCACCCAGCACAAGGTGGCGAGCCGGCCGCTCAAGATCGGCTCCGACGAGGCGCATTCCGCCCGCAGCCTCGCCTTCGGCATCAGCAAGAACTGGGACCATGCGAGCAAGCTGCTCACCGGCGAGGAGTTCCAGACCTGGATCCGCCGCGGCCTCGCCGACGAGGCGGTGGTCGACCGCGTCACCAAGGTGACGCGCGGCTCGTCGGAGACGGCGCATCGCGACCGCTCCGACCGCCTCGTGCTGAACGTCCTGCTCGCCCTCGATCCGCAGGCGCCGATGCGCTATCGCGACCTCGCCTTCCAGATCGAGGGCCTGCCCAACCTGCTCGCCAACCTGCTCGCCGATGCCGAAGGCGAGCGCGACCCGCTTGCCGACGTCTCCAACATGATCGCCAATTCGCTGTGGAGCGGCTGGGCGACGATGCAGGGAACGCTCTCGACCGAGGGGGCCCGCATCCGCTCGCTGCTCGACCGCCAGCGCCCGGTGGTGACGACGCGCGAGCCCGGCCAGGGACTCGAGCGCTGCCTCTACGAGATGAGCCCGGCGATCCCGTGCCTGTCGCCGCTGCTGGCGGAGAGCTGCGTCGTCGACCTCAACGACCTGATGGTCTCGCTCGACCGGCTGCCGCGCGAAGCCTTCGTCGAGGATTTCCTCACCGACCGCCACATCCTGGCCTTCCTGGCCTCGCGCTCGACCAAGATCACCGATCAGCTCCTGCGCCAGTCGGTCGGCCGGCGGAGCGCGCTGCAGCGCCTGGTGCAGCAGATCAAGATGCTGGCGCTCGTGCAGAGCTCGGCCAAGGTGCTGGTGCCGGGGCTGACGCAGAATCTCGCCGCCCTCTTGAAGGAGACGGCGGAGAAGGAGATCCGCGGATCGGAGCTCAAGGAGCTGGTGCTGAAGGATCTCGAGGTCGCCGCCCCCCAGGGCAGGATCGAGCTCCTGCTGAAGACGCTGGAGGAATCGGGCGCGCTCGAAGCCGACCATCGCGGATTCGAGGCGGCGCGCGCCGAATACCAGGACAAGAAGAAGAAGCTGGCCGAGCTCAAGGAGCAGAACTCCAGGGCCGAGAAGCGCGCCGACTCCCTCGGACCCCAGATCGCCGGCATGATCGGCATGGCCTCGGGCCTGGCGGCGATCGCGGTGATGGCGCTGATGGGGGTCGGGTTTTGATGCGCCTGTCGCACGAGGCCCCCTCCCTAGCCCTCCCCCTGCTTCGCAGGGAGAAGGGACATGACGGCGACTCCTCGTATCCCCTCTCCTGCCGAAGGCGGGGGAGGGCTAGGGAGGGGGCCTCGTAGATGAAGGCCATCGTCTGGCTGGTCCTGATCGGCATCATGGCGATCTTCTTCCGCCCCTCGGCGGTGATCATCGCCATCGGCCTGCTCCCGACCTGGCTCACCTTCCTGTTCGACCGCACGCCGGAGAAGTTCGGCGTGCTCTGCGTCGGCTCGCTCAACCTCGCCGGCCTCTACCCGGTGCTGATGCCGCTGTGGATGCAGGGCCACACCATGGAGCGCGCGATGAAGGCGCTCGGCGATCCCCTGACCGGCGCGGTGATCGTCGGCGCCGCCGGCGTCGGCGTCGCGATCTACATGGCGACGCCCTACATCGTCTCGATGGTCGTGCGCTTCAGCATCCGCCAGGAGATCGCCGAGATCGAGAAGCGCCAGGCGGAGCTGATCGCGTATTGGGGCGAGGCGCTGACGGACGATGCGGGGATGCATAACGTGACGACGGCGCCGGCGTTGAAGCATAAGCCGGTCAAGCTCAGAAGGTAGCGGAATCGGCGATCACGAAAATCGCTCAAGCCCGCGCAAGAGCGCGGGTACGCGATTTCCGCTGCCGATGAGTTGAAGAGTCGGAATACTTGCCGGCGGCGGAAATCGCGTACTTGCGGTCTTCCGCAAGCTTGAGCGATTTCCGTGATCGCCGGCTCCGTGGCCTTACTAGCGACGAACGGAGGCTCACATGCCAAAAACCTACGACGCCATCGTCATCGGCACCGGGCAGGCCGGGCCGCCGCTCGCGGCACGCCTGGCGAGCGAGGGGTTGAAGACCGCCATCGTCGAGCGCGGGCTGGTCGGCGGCACCTGCGTCAATACCGGCTGCATCCCGACCAAGACGCTGATCGCGAGCGCGCGCGCCGCCCACATGGCCCGGCGCGCCGATGATTTCGGCGTCACGCTCAAGGGCAAGGTCGGCGTCGACATGGGCCGCGTGAAGGCGCGCAAGGACGCGATCGTCGCCAAGTCGCGCAGCGGCAACACCAAATGGATGACGACGACCGAGAACCTGACGCTCAAGCGCGGCCATGCGCGCTTCACGGGACCGAAGACGATCGAGGTGAAAGGCGAGGCGCTCGCCGCCGAGCGCATCTTCATCAATGTCGGCGGCCGCGCGCATGTGCCGGACATGCCGGGCGTCGGGGACGTCCCCTTCCTCACCAACGCCGGCATGATGGATGTCGACTTCCTGCCGACGCATCTCGCCTTCGTCGGCGGCAGCTATATCGGCCTCGAATTCGCGCAGATGTATCGCCGCTTCGGATCGGAGGTCACGGTGGTCGAGCGCGGCGACCGGCTGATCGCGCGCGAGGACCCCGACGTCTCCGAAGAGATCCGGAAGATCCTTGCCGCCGAAGGCGTCGCCTTCCGGCTCGGATCCGAATGCATCTCCTTCGCCAAACGACGCGGCGGCGTCTCCGTCGGGCTCGACTGCAAGGAGAGGAACAAGACGGTCGAGGCGAGCCATGTGCTGCTCGCCGTCGGCCGCGCGCCGAACACGCATGACCTCGGCCTGGAGGCGGCGGGCATCGAGACCGACAAGCGGGGATTCATCGAGGTCGGCGACGATCTCGCGACCAGCGTGCCCGGCGTCTGGGCTCTCGGCGAATGCAACGGGCGCGGCGCCTTCACCCACACTGCCTACAACGACTACGAGATCGTGGCGGCGAACCTGCTCGACGGCGCGAGCCGGAAGGTCACCGACCGCATCGCGACCTACGGGCTGTTCGTCGACCCGCCGCTCGGACGCTGCGGCATGAACGAGGCCGAGGCGCGTGCCTCGGGCAGGAAGGTGCTGGCGGCGACGCTTCCCATGAAGCATGTGGGACGCGCGCGCGAGCGAAGCGAGACCGATGGCTTCATGAAGATCCTCGTCGATGCGGAGTCGAAGCAGATTCTGGGCGCGTCGCTTTTGGGTATCGAGGCGGACGAGGTGGTGCAGACGCTGCTGAGTTTGATGTACGCGAAGGCGACCGTGGGCGTGATCGAGCGGGGCATGTATGTGCATCCGACGGTGAGCGAGTATCTGCCGACTCTCGTGGGCGCATTGGAGCCGCTGGAATAGCGGAATCGGCGATCACGGAAATCGCTCAAGCCCGCGGGTACGCGATTTCCGACGCCGATGAGTCGAGACAGATGAGGCCCCCTCCCTAACCCTCCCCCTGCTGCGCAGGGAGAGGGAATCCGAACGCGGCGCTTCGTGTCCCCTCTCCCTGCGCAGCAGGGGGAGGGCTAGGGAGGGGGCCACTTTCGTGCCGCCAGCGTTTCGAGCAGCTGCGTCAGCACGCCGTCCGGGTTCGCAAGCACGTCGTTGTTCCAGAATCTCAGGACCTGCCATCCTTGTGCGGAAAGAAACGCATCGCGTTCGGCATCCGCCTGCGAGGCGGCGTGCCGCCCGCCATCGACTTCGATGACGAGCCGCGCCTCGACCGAAGCGAAGTCGACGACATAGGGCGGGATAGGATGCTGGCGGCGGAAAGGCCATCCCTCCAGGCGATGCGCGCGAAGGTGCTTCCAGAGCGCGCGCTCCGCGTCCGTCATCTTTCGCCGCAGATCGCGGGCGCGTGTCTTCGTGCCTTCGGCAATCCGGGGCATTGATGGATCCCGACCGAGGCCCCCTCCCTAGCCCTCCCCCTGCTGCGCAGGGAGAGGGAACACGACCCTAGAACTTGAACAGCGACGCCGCGCCCTTCTGCTGAGACCTCTTCGCCTGTATCTGCGCCTCTACTCTCGCGATCTCCGCCTTCAGCGCTGCGATGTATTCCTCGAGCTCCGCCACCGCCATCGGTTCGAGGTTCTTCAGGGTCTTCTTCGGGACCCGCGGGTCCAGGTCGTCGATGTCCATCGCGGGCCTCCTTCCCTCATCCCCTGGTTAAGCGATACTAAACCCAAAAGAACCAGACTGGAGAAGCCGATGACCCTGCCCGACACCATGACCGCGATCGAGATCTCGACTCCCGGGGGGCCGGAGGTGCTGAAGGCCGCGACGCGGCCGGTGCCCAGGCCCGGGCCGGGCGAGGTGCTGATCCGGGTCAGGGCCGCCGGCGTCAACCGGCCGGACATGATCCAGCGCGCCGGCCACTACCCGCCGCCGGCCGGCGCCTCGGACCTTCCCGGCCTCGAGGTCGCGGGCGAGGTGGTGGCGGTCGGGCCCAAGGGCCCGGCGGTGCCGGAGAGCATGGGCTGGGACTACAAGGTCGGCGACAAGGTCTGCGCTCTGCTCGCCGGCGGCGGCTATGCCGAGTACGCGACGGCACCGGCGGTGCAGACACTGCCCATCCCCGACGGCCTGGGCTGGACCGAGGCCGCGGGCGTGCCGGAGACCTTCTTCACCGTCTGGACCAATGTCTTCCAGCGCGGCGGCTTGAAGCCCGGCGAAGCGATCCTCATCCACGGCGGCTCCAGCGGCATCGGCACCACGGCGATCCAGCTCGCCAGGGCCTTCGATGCGGTCGTCTTCGCCACCGCGGGATCCGACGACAAGGTCAAGGCCTGCGCCGAGCTGGGCGCGGTGCGCGCGATCAACTACAGGACCGAGGATTTCGCCGAGGTGGTCAAGGCGGCGCCTCCTAAGGGCGTCGACGTGATCCTCGACATGGTCGGCGGCCCCTACTTCGCCAAGAACCTCGACATCCTCAACACCGACGGCCGCATCGTCCACATCGCGGCGCTGAAGGGGAACAAGGTCGAGCTCGACATCGGCAAGATGATGAGGAAGCGCGCGATCATCACCGGCACGACCTTGCGCCCGCGCTCGCCGGTCGAGAAGGGCCGCATCGCCGCCGAGCTCAAGGCCAAGGTCTGGCCGCTCCTGGCCTCGGGCAAGGTCAGGTCGGTCGTCTACAAGACCTTCCCGCTCGCCGAGGCATCCAAGGCGCATGCGCTGATGGAATCGAGCGAGCACATCGGCAAGATCGTGCTGGTCACCGGATGACGACGGCGGCGCCGGACGAGAACCGCACCCGCGACCGCGACCGTTTCGTCGCCTTCGCCTTCGCCGCGGCGGATGCGGTGGTCGAGGTCGGGGCCGACGGCAAGGTCGTCTATGCCTCCGGGGCGATCGAAAGCCTGACGCGGCGGAGCGCCGATTCCCTGATGGGCATCGCGTTCCTCTCGCTCGTCGCCCAGCCCGACCGCAAGGGCGCGGAGCAGCTGCTGCGCGCGCTCGGGCCCGGGGCACGCCTGAGCCCGGCACGGGTTACTCTGGCCAGCGGGCGCGAGGTCATGCTCGGCGCCTGCCGGCTGCCGGAGGCGAGCAGCAGCTCGACCTTCGTCACGCTGACCCAGATGCTGCCCAAGCGCGCGGCGATCCAGGAGCGCGACAACGCCACCGGGGCGCTGACCAAGGCCGGCTTCGCCTCGGCGCTGAGCGAGCGCGTCGCCGAGGGCGTGGAGGGCGACACGCTCTCCTTCCTCGACCTCGGCGACCTCGAGAAGCTGATCGAGACCGCCGCGCCCGAGCAGCGCCGCCAGCTCCTGCAGACGATCCACGAGATCCTGGCGCAGGCGGCCGGCGGCGGTGTCGCCGGCATCCTCGGCGACGGGCGCTTCGGCGTGGTCGGACCGAACGCGATCGACGAGAAGCAGCTTTCCGAGAAGCTCGCCGGGGCGGCCAAGAAGATCCTGCCCTCGGCGCCCCTGGTCGACGTTAGGACCGCGACCATCTCGCTCGAGACGTCGGGCCTCTCGCGCGCCGACGCCAGCCGCGCCGTTCTCTACGCCATGCATCGCTTCGCTCATGCCGAGCTCTCCGTCGAGGGCGTCGCCGCGCTCGGCCGCGGCCTGCCGGCGCTGCTTTCCGACGCAGCCGAGGCGGTGCAGACGCTCCGCAGCACCATCCGCGAGCGCCGCATCCAGATCGCCTTCCAGCCGATCGTCGTGCTCGAGAACAAGCAGGTTCATCACTACGAAGCGCTGAGCCGCATGACCGACGGATCGAGCGCGTCGCTGATCATCGCCGCCGCCGAGCAGGCGGCGCTGGCGCCCGAGTTCGACCTGATGGTGGTCGAGGAGACGCTTTCGCACCTGGCCAGGATGGCGCGCGGACGCGAGGTCGCCGTCGCCATCAACGTCTCCGGCCGCTCGATCGAGTCGCCCGAGTTCGTGCGCGCGCTCGAAGGGGCGCTCGACCGCTACAAGATGCCGGCCGACCGCGTCCTGTTCGAGATCACCGAGACCGCCGCCATCGGCGACCTCGGCCGCGCCACCGAGCTCGCGGCGAAGCTGCGCGTGCGCGGACATCCGATGTGCATCGACGATCTCGGTACCGGCGCGTCGTCCTTCCAGTACCTTTCGGCCTTCGCCATCGACTTCGCCAAGATCGACGGCCGCTATGTCCGCAACGCCGCGACCGACTTCCGCGACAAGGCCTTCCTGGTGGCGATGATCGGGCTCTGCCGCGACCTCGGCGTGCCGGTGATCGTCGAGGGCATCGAGATCGCGGCCCAGGCCAAGGCCTGCCAGGAGATCGGCGCCACGCTCGGCCAGGGCTTCTACTACGGCAAGCCCATGGCGATGGGGGATGCGCCGGGCGAATGATCAGTCCGTGGCCAGGTCTTCCATGCGTATGTCGAGCGCCCGGGCGAGCTTTGTCATCGCATCGAACGATCCGGGCTTCTTGCCGCTCTCGATCTCGGAAAGGTAGCTCGGGACGATCCCCGCAGCAGCGGCCAACGCCTTGGACGTCATCTTCCGATGCTCTCGCCAGATCCTCACGGGGCTTTCTCCCGTGATCATCCGGCGCACCAGATCGACCGGAAGATGGTCGGCGCGCGCCGCGGATTTGCCGATCGTCTCCTCACGCGCTCGTTGCACGGCAAGCGCCGCGCGATCCTCGGCATCCTCTACGCGCCTGATCAGCGTCTCGTATCGGCTCCGACTCAGCGTGACGCTATCGCTTTGACGCTTGGCCGCTCGGCTCATCGGTAAACCTCCCGCCGGTGGTCGATATGGTCGACCACGACTTCCTGTGTCTCGCGATCCACTCTATAGACGGCGCACCGGTCGCCTTGGCGAACCCGGAAGGCATCCGCTCCCACCGGCCGCTTGGCCCAGGGATACGTACCGAAGGGTGAAGCGGCCAAGGTCTCGGGCTTGGTCAGCAGAGCGTCTGCGTCCTTCCTCGGCATTTTCCGCAAAGCCCTTGCGGCCGCCGGGGAAACGACCAGCTTCATGTCTTGTAATTCGCCAACAGCGAATGCACCGTCAACAGGCGAATTCTCCATCAGCGAAGCCTGGCACCTCCTCCACCTGACGGGACGAGGGTGCGAGGCGTAGCCCTTTCCCTGTAATAACCCGGTGCTAACATGACCCATCAATCAAGCGTTCCAGGGAGCCCCGTCATGCATCTGTCACGCCGTCTCCTGCTCAGCCTTCCGCTGGTCGCGGTGCTGGTCGCGCCGCTGCCCGGCGGCGCGCAGTCGCCGGCACCGGCGCCGGCGACGCGCATCACCATCGTCCACTTCAACGACACCGACCAGATGCTGCCGCGCGACGGCTCCGGCGGCGTCGCCCCGGCGATGACGCTGATCCGCAAGATCAAGGCCGAGAACCCGAACACGATCGTCACCTATGGCGGCGACATGTTCTCGCCCTCGCTGATGAGCGGCTTCGACAAGGGCGCGCACATGGTGGCGCTGACCGGCGCCATGGGCGTCGACGTCGCCGTGCTCGGCAACCACGAGTTCGACTTCGGCCCGGAGAACACCAAGGCCCGCCTCAAGGAGTCGAAGTATCCCTGGCTGGGCGCCAATGTGGTCGAGAACGGCAAGGTGCTGGACGGCGTCAAGCCGTCCTTCATCCGCGAGGTCGCCGGATACAAGCTGGGCTTCCTCGGCGTCGTCACCGAGCGCGCCGCCGAAACCACCTCGGCCGGTCCCACCGTCACCTTCCAGCCGCCGATCCCGGTGGCGCGCCGCGAGGCGCAGGATCTCCGCAAGCAGGGCGCGGAGATCGTCATCGGCCTCTGCCACATCGAGTACACCTCCGAGCTCACCCTGCTGCGCGAGGTGCCGGAGATCGACATCTGCCTCTCGGGCGACGACCATATCGGCTTCCTGCACTACAACGGCCGCCAGCTCGCCATGGAGGCGGCCTCCAACCTGACGCATCTCGGCGTGCTCGACCTCCACGTCTCGCGCGTCGGCGCCGCCAACGCCCAGCGCGTGGTGTGGCGCCCGGAGATGCGCCTGCTCTCGACCGCGGGCGTGGCGCCGGATCCGGAGATGGCGGCGCTGGTCAAGACCTACACCGACAAGCTCGACGCCTCGCTGAACGTCGAGATCGGCACGACGACGGTCGAGCTCGACTCGCGCCGCGCCACGGTGCGCACGCGCGAGGCGGTGTTCGGCAACCTGCTGACCGACGCCATGCGGCTCGCCACCAAGGCCGACATCGCGCTGACCAACGGCGGCGGCGTCCGCGCCGACAAGCTCTATCCGGCCGGACACAAGATCACCCGCCGCGACATCCTCTCGGAGCTGCCCTTCGGCAACCTGACGGTCATGCTGAAGCTGACCGGCGCGCAGGTGCTGGCGGCGCTGGAGAACGGGGTGAGCCAGGTCGAGGAGGCGGCCGGCCGCTTCCCGCAGATCTCCGGCATGTCCTTCGAGTACGACCCGAAGGCGCCGGCGGGCAAGCGCGTGCTCTCGGTCAAGGTCGGCGACAAGCCGCTCGACCCGGCCGCCAGCTACACGCTCGCCACCAACGACTTCATGGCCCGCGGCGGCGACGGCTACGCCTCCTTCCGGGGCGCGCCGAACCTGATCGACGAGAAGGCCGCCCGCCTGATGGCGACCATGCTCATGGACCACATCGAGGCGATGAAGACGGTGTCGCCGAAGATCGAGAACCGCATCGTCGCGAAGTAGAAGCGGCGTCTCGAGACGAAAGGGCGGGTCGAAAGGCCCGCCCTTTCTCTTTGGAGGGCTTGCGAGCGCGGGAAATGGTTCACGGACGTTTAGGTGCTGGTCCTCCCCCTGAAAAGTGGTCCACCCTGAACTATGTCTTTTGACAAGAAGGAGGACTGCAATGCCGAAGAAGAGGCACAAGCCTGAAGAGATCGTTTCGAAACTCCGACAAGCCGATGTCTTA
>VGEH01000164.1 GCA_016869375.1 Alphaproteobacteria bacterium
TGCCCAAGGTCGCCATCACGGCCTGCATGCGCAAGCTGCTCGGCATTCTCAATGCAATCCTCAAAACTTCCGCACCGTGGAAGAACGCCTGAAAGACTATGAAACCATCTTGCAAACACAGTCGCTCCCCCATGCTTCGCGGTGGGAGGGAAATAGATGGAACCCGTCGCGCTTGCTCTCGCGCTCGGCATGGAGGCCGGGTGGGCGGTGTTCATCGTCGGCACGCGCGCGGCGCTGCTCGCCTTCGGCTTCGATCCGTGGTCGCTGGCGATGGCGGTGCAGATCGCGGCCGGCGCCTCGCTGCTGATCGCCGCGGGCCTCCGCTCGCTGCCGACCGATCCGATCCGCCGTCCTGCCACCTGGGCGATCGGCGGCTTGCGCGTCGTCACCACCGCCTGCTTCTCGGCGGCGCTGCTGCATGGCGCGGCGACGACGGTCACCTTGCTCGCCACCGGCAACATCCTGATCGCCGCGCTCGGCGTCTTCCTCTTCTTCGGCCGCAGGCCCGGCGCGGGCGAGACGCCCGGCTTCCTCCTGATCGCCCTCGGCGTCGCCCTGCTTGCCATGCGCCTCGACGGCGGATTCTCGAACCCCGCGATCCCGCTGATCGTCGCGTCGGAGACCTGCGTCGTGCTCGCCAGCCTGCTCGCCGAGCGCCACCCCGACAATCTCGGCACCTATCGCCAGCGCCTGGCGCTCACCGGCTTCGTCACGCTGCTCTCGGCCGGCACGCTGCTGATCCTGTGGAGCCTCGTTGCGCTCGCCCTGCCCGAGATGCGCTTCGGCCCGAGCTCGGCCGCGGTCGCCTCGACGCTCTCCTCGCCCTGGCTCTGGCTCGCGGCACTCGTGCTCGGCGGCCTCCTCCGCGCGCCGCTCACTTACATGGCGTTCCACTTCACGCGCCTCTTCGGCGCCGACGGCTACATGCTGGTCAGCATCGCACTGCCGGTGACGACGCTGATCGCCGAGGTGCTGATGTCGCTGACCGGCCTGGTCCCGCCGCCGAGCCGCGATCCGCTCGATCTCGCTTGCGCCGCGCTGATCGTCCTCGGCGGCGGCTGGGTGATCGTGAAGCGGATCCGGCGCGGGACGTGAGCTGCCATCAGCTTCGGAGCTCGTCAGGTCCGGCCAGCCGGTAGCTGGTACTACGGCCCGCTCCCGGGTTCCGAATCAGAATGCCGCGCTCGACCAGAGGCTGGATATCGCGCAGCGCCGTATCCTCCGAGCACTTCGCCAGCTTCGCGTATTTGGATGTCGTCAGATGACCTTCGAATCCATCGGTCAGGCGCTTTATGACGACGCGCTGACGATCGTTGATCGGTCCCTTGTTGATCTCTTCCCACAATCGCGCCTTCGACAGGACCCTCGATAGGGTTTCGTCTGCTGCCACCAGCGCACGGTCGAGGCAGGCCAGGAACCACAGCAGCCACGCCGTGATGTCGACATCGCCACGTTGCTGCGACTCCAGCTCGCTATAGTAGTCCTTCTTCTCCGCCTCGATCTGCGCCGACATGCTGTAGAACCGCTCGCGGCAGGCGTCCGCGCGAGCAAGCGCGAGATCGGCGATGGCGCGTGCGATGCGGCCGTTGCCGTCTTCGAATGGATGAATGGTGACGAACCAGAGATGCGCGACACCGGCTTTGATAACAGGGTCGATGCCTTCTGCTTTGTTGAACCAGCCGAGAAACAGGCTCATCTCGTCGCCGAGCCGTTCGCCCTTCGGCGCAACGAAGTGGACCTTTTCTCGACCGTAGGGGCCAGAGACCACTTCCATGGGATCGGCATCGCCTGTCCGCCAGGCGCCGACCCTGATCTTTTTCATGCCGCTGCGTCCCGTGGGGAATAGCGCGGCGTGCCATCCGAGCAACCTGTCCTCGGTGAGCGGCTTGTCGTAGTGCTGTGTGGCGTCGAGCATGATTTCGACGATTCCATCCACGTCTCGACCTGCCCGCGGCAGGCCGGCGGCATTCATGCCGAGATGGCGCGCTATCGATGATCGGACCTCGTCAGGATTCAGGATTTCGCCCTCGATCGCCGAGCTTTTGACGACGTCGTTCGTCAACGTCGCGAGGCTTGCCTCGGTGCGCGTTTCGAACCCCAGCATCTGCATGCGGCCGAGCAGTCGTCCCTGCCGGTGTCGGACCTCGGCTAGCGGGGTTGCGAGATCGGCATTTCTCCAAAGGAGAAGAGGCCAGCTCTTATGCTCGTGAATGTAGGCCATAATCGCCGCAATTCTTGCGGTGATTATGGCTCGATTTCACCGCCTTTGCAACCCTATTCACCGCATATAATGCGGTGAATAGCTCGCTCAATCGCCGCAAGAGCCGATGTCGCGGCATCAATCATGCGGTAGCGATCTACCGTTGCGCTGCCGCGCTTTGCCCCCTCTACCAAATGGCCATTAATGCCGGCGGACCCAGGGGGAACCATGAGGATGCGCGGAACCTCTTCGTCACCGGCTATGGCCCGACCAAGATGCTCTACGCCAATGCCGGCGAGCGGAAGGAGGACCTGAAGCGCGACTTCATCGCTTTCCACGACAAGCACCGCAACGACATCGGCGTCGCCATGGCGCGGGAGTATCTGGTGACGCTCGGTAGGCGCCGATAGCGCGGAATCGGCGATCCGCGCCGCCGATCAGTCGAAGAATCGGAATACTTGCCGGCGGCGGAAATCGCGTGCCCAAGCGTCTTCGCTTGGGCTTGAGCGATTTCCGTGATCGCCGGCTCCGCGGTCGTACCGCCGGCCCCGTAACCTAAACCCCGATCAACCCTCGCGCCGTTACCGCGACCGCCTCCGGCAACGCCATCGACTTCCGCTCCTCGAGGTCGATGCACACGGCCACGATCTTCGCTTCCATCGCGAGATCGCCGGAGGGCTCGACCAGCAGGCGGTGGCGGAAGGTCAGCGACTTGGTGCCCACGGTCAGCATCCGGGTCTCCAGGCGGAGCTGCTCGCCTGAGGTGAGCTCGCGGCGGAAATCGATCTCGCAGCGGAGCATCGAGAGACCGTAGCGCCCGCCGAACGCCGTCTCGCCGAGGCCGATCTTCTCCATCACGGCGAATCCGGCGAGGCTGATGCGGCCCATGTAGTGCTGCACGTTCATATGGCCGAGCCGGTCGAGATCGGAGGATTCGACGCGGCCCCGGTAGGTGGTGAACCAGCTCATGGGAGGCGGACCCTAGCCGACGCCGCACCGGCGGTCACGGTTTTGCCTTGGAACGTCCATAGCGCCGCTCGGTTGTTCGCCGACCATGACAACCGTGACCTTCTCGCCCCCGATCGGTACCCCGCCCCGCGTCGATATCGGCGATCCCTACCACCTTATGCGCTGGTGCCGGCGCTTCGGCGTGACCGAGCAGCAGCTGCGAACCGCCGTCCGCATCGCCGGCGCCGAGGTGGCCGCCGTCGAGCAGGCGATCCGCCGCGCCCGTGCCGGAACCTCGATCCTTGTCAGCGAGCATCGCCTGGGGGAGGATCGGGACGCGGACTGAACCCTGGAGGCGCCGCGAGCATGGCAAAGCATCGCAGCGGCGCCTGGACGATCGGCGAGCATCTCGACCAGGGCTATACGCTCACCGTCTACTGCAACAACCCGCGCTGCGCGCGCGCCAGGCGCCGCCAGGGCCGCCAACTCGATCTCTCCGCCCTCGATCCGCACCTGACGCTGGAGGATCTGCAGCCGCGCCTCGCCTGCGTCGATTGCGGCCATCGCAGCGCGATCATGATCCGCACCGCGCCGGAGCCGCGCGAGGCCGAAGCGCCGGAAGAACGGGCGCGGACGCCGCGCTAGGGCGACGTCAGTCCGCCGCCTGCGCCTGCTCCTTCGCCAGCAGCGCGTTCAGGTGGCGGGCGATCGCGCCCATGCCCGAGACGCCGGCGCGGGCTTCCGCGTCGGGGTTGTAGTTGGTGTTGGTGTTGACGTCGTAGGTCCAAGCATAGCCGTGCTCGTCCTCTGCGAACTCGATGCCGGCGATGCCGATGCCGTTCGCCGCCAGGAAGGCCTGCCACTTCGGAATCAGCGGATGGCTGAAGCCCTCGATCACCTTGAATTTCTCCGACGGCGCGACCGCGGGGCAGGCGGCGTCGCCGACCTGGCACGCGTCGGCCGGGCAGAGCTGGAAGCCCTCGGAGGTGTCGACGCGCACGGCATAGAGGAACTTGCCGCCGACGAACTCGACGCGCGTGATGAAGGGCTCCGGCGTCTTGATGTAGCGCTGGACCAAAGTGATGCCGTCGACCGAGGGCTCGTATTCGGAAGAGGCGAGATACTCGTCCAGCGCGGCGAGCGAATGGAACAGGCGTACGCCGAGGCCCTTGCCGCCGCGGTTGTGCTTGAAGATGACGGGGAAGCCGAGCTTCTCCGCCGCCGCGCGCAGATGCTGCTTTCCCGCCACGGCGAGCGTCGCCGGCGTCGGGATGCCGAACTTCGCCAGCGCCTCGTACTGCGCGACCTTGCTGATCTCGAGCTGCAGCGCGCGGCCGTTGTTGACGATGGTCCGCCCATGGCGCTCGAGCCAGGCCAGCACCGCGCCGGTGTATTCCGCGGCGTAGCGATGGTCGCGCGTGTGCGAGCTGGCGCTCATCCGGTTGTAGAAGACGCCCTCCGGGGGCAGCTCGGTCAGGTCGAGCGTGCCCTGGTCCAGATGCCACTCGGTGAAGGGCGCGCCGATCGCCTTGAACTGCTGGCGCAGCGGCTCGACCCAGATGCTGTTCTCGTGAATGACATGGATCTTGGACAAGGCGGGACTCCCGGTGTTCTGCCGAGAGGATTTAACATTCAATCGACCGGCTTCAATCCATATTCACAGTGTAGAATGAATATTCTTTCTAATACACATTAACAGTAAGTATTTTCTCCTTCATTGGCTCATACATAAAAATAGCATCGCGCCCTAACGCATTGTTATGTAGCTAACTTGTCACCAGGGCGAGCGGTAAACTGGTGTAGGATGCCTCATCACCCATCGAGGGATGCCCATGCAGACCGCCACGCCGCACCCAGAGGACGTCCTGGCCCTGATCGCGCAGCAGCCGGGCATCTCCGACCGCGAGATCGCCGGCCGGCTGCTGGGTGCCGCCGCGGCCTCCAGCGCCGTCAACCCGCTCTGCCGCGAGCTCGCCAATGCCGGTTTGGTCAAGCGCAGGCTCCGCAAGGACGCTTTGCTCGGGAACTGGCTGGCGGAAAGGCAGGACGGGCTTTTCGGGGACTAAACAGGCGCGGCGATCTACGCCGCGAAGTCTTAAGACCGCGCCGGCGACCGAGCGGGGCCCGCCCGCAGCCGCGAAGCGGCGAGGACCGGGCGAAAGCGAGGGCGCCATAACGGCGCGTCACTAGACCACTCGCCGTTTCCGACGCGCGGGCTTATCGTCCTGCATCCTCCAGGAGATACAGATGCGCTTTCCTGAAAACAGCCGCCCCCGCGCTGAAGTCCTAGCCCAGCTCAAGGGGCTGAAGTCCGGCGACGCCGATTGGAAAAAAGGCCGCGTGCCGCTCTACGTGTTCAAGGCGACGACGGAAGCAGCCGAGGTCGGGCAGGAGGCGTTCAACGAGTACTTCACCGAGAACGCCTTGGGCGGGAAGCGCGCCTTCTCCAGCCTGAAGCGCATGGAGGACGAGGTCGCGGCGATGGCGCTCGACCTCTTCCACGCGCCGGAGGGTGCCGTCGGCAACATGACCACGGGCGGGTCGGAGTCGATCCTGATGGCGGTGAAGGCGGCGCGCGATTTCGCGAGGAAGCAGCGTTGCGACAAGGCGCATCGTGGAAATCTGGTTCTTCCGGCGAGCGCGCATCCCGCCTTCAACAAGGCGGCGCTACTGATGGACCTCGAGGTCCGCCGCGTACCGGTGACCAAGGAGTTCCTCGCCGATCCCGCCGCGATGGCGGCCGCCTGCGACCGCGACACGATCATGATCGTGGGCTCGGCGCCGTGCTTCCCCTATGGCGCGATCGATCCGATCCGCGCGCTTGGGGCAGTCGCGGGCTCGAAGAATCTCTGGCTCCATGTGGACGCCTGCGTCGGGGGCTATGTCGCGCCTTTCGTGCGCGACGAAGGCTATCCGATCCCGGATTTCGATTTCGCCGTGCCCGAGGTCTCTTCGCTCTCCGCCGATCTGCATAAATTCGGCTTCGCGCCGAAGCCGGCCTCGACCGTGTTCTATCGCGACGCCGAGAAGCGCGCCGGCCAGACCTTCTCGATCGACGAATGGCCGAACGGCCGCTTCGTCACCGAGACCCTGACCGGCACCCGCGCCGGCGGTGCCGTCGCCGCCGCCTGGGCCCTGATGCAGACGCTCGGCCGTTCCGGCTATCGCAAGATCGCGCGCGAGCTCATGACCATGCGCGACGCCTATATCGACGGCATCTCGGCGATTCCCGGCTTCCGCGTCTTCGGCAAGCCGCACCTCACCTTGCTCGGCTTCGGTGCCGCCGATCTCGATATGGGCCGTGTTGCCGAGGGCATGGCCAAGCGCGGCTGGGTCCCCGGCATGCTGAAGGACCCGCCGGGCCTGCACCTGATGATGTCGCTGCTGCACGCGGATGCCCGATCCGACTACCTCCGCGACCTCGCCGCCTCCGCCGCCGAGGTCCGCACCAGCACCGGTAAGGCGAAGATCGAGGCGGTCTACTAGTCGGATCGCGCTCCTCGATCCTCAACTGGATAAAGATTAGGTTTTATTAACCAGAAATTCACACAATCGGCACGATCCTAGGTGGATTGGACAGCCTGGTTCCGGCGCTTCGGCTCGGGGGATCCAGAATTGCTGACGGTCGACCATCGGGGCTTCTTCCATTCGCGTGCTGGACGGGGATACCTCGTCTTCGTGCTGTTCTGCGCTTGTCTGTCGGCGGTCATCGGCTACGGGATCTATCAGTCCAACCTGCGCTGGTTCGTTGCCAGCAAGACGGAAGAGAAGCTCACCGCGCTCGAGCTCGTGGATTCCTTCTTTTCGACCTATTCGGAGCTGCGCGGCCAGTTTCCCAGCGAGAGCGTGCCGGTCCCCGCGACCTTCCGCGCCCACGCGATCGAGCGCTTCAACCGCGCGAGGAATCCGAACGAGACCTTGCGACTGATGCTGGTCGGCGTGCCTGGTCGCGAGATCCGCATCCCGCCGAGCGACCCGGACATGGCCGAGGCCGTACGGGCGCTTGTCGCGAGTCCCGACACCCGGCCGATGCCGCGGCACGTCGTCATCGGCGACCAGCCTCTGCTGCGCACGCTTCATCCGTCGATCGCCAACCAGCCGAGCTGCGTCGACTGCCACAACGCGATCCAGCCGGGCCAGCATTGGAAGCTGAACGACCTGATGGGCGCCTTTGCGATCGACGTCCCGCTTGCTCCCTTCCTGGGCGCGACGCGGCGCGAGGCCATCCTGATCGCCGGCACCGTCTTCGTCCTCGCCTGCGGTCTCGGCTTCTATGTGTTCCTTCTGCAGTTCCGCGCCTTCGCCTCGGATATCTACAAGCGGCTCAGCGACGCCGTCGAGAACCTCGCGGACGGCTTTGCGATCTACGACGCGCAGGGAGCGCTCGTTCTCGGCAATCCCGCGCATCGGCGCTACGCCGCCGTCACCGAGCGGTTTCCGCTGTCCGCGCCGGGCGAGGTGCCGCCCGATACGCTGGGGGCGGTCAGCCGCGAGGTCGCGTTGCCGGACGACAGATGGATCCATGTCAGCGAGATCCGCACGCGATCGGGAGACATCGTTCGCATCGAAAGCGACATCTCGGCCCTCAAGCAAAGGGAGACCGAGCTGCGCGCGGCGAAGGACCAGGCTGACCATGCCAATCAAGCCAAGTCGGAGTTCCTGGCGCTGATGAGCCATGAGCTGCGCACGCCGCTCAACGCCATAAACGGCTTCTCGGAGATCATCCGCGGCGAGTTCTTCGGACCTGTCGACCGGCGGTATCGCGGCTACGCCAACGACATCAATGACAGCGGTCAGTACCTCCTCAGCGTCATCAACGACATTCTCGACATGGCCAAGGTGGAGGCGGGCAAGATCGACCTGGCCGAGGATCGGGTCGACGTCGCCGCGATGGTCGACGGATGCTTCCGTCTGCTCGGCGACCGCGCCCAGGCCGGCGGCCTTACCCTCGGGGTCGACGTGCCGTCTTCCCTCCGGCTGATGGCGGACGAGCTGCGGCTCAAGCAGGTGCTCGTGAACCTGCTCAGCAATAGCGTGAAGTTCACGCCGCCCGGCGGCACCGTGACCGTCACCGCGAGGATCGCTTCGGACGGCTCCGCCGTCCTGGCCGTCGCCGACACCGGAATCGGCATCGCCGCCGAGCATATTCCCAATGCGCTCGCCCCTTTCGGTCAGGTCGACAACCGCATAAGCCGCAAATACGGCGGCACTGGCCTGGGGCTGCCGCTCTCGCGAGGGCTCGTCGAGCTGCACGGCGGCACGCTGGCGATCGAGAGCGCCCCCGGCCGCGGCACGGTGGTCTCGATCGTCCTTCCCGCCCAACGGGTCCTGGTCTTCGAGGCGCTGGCCGAGGAAGTCAGCGGCTGACGGAAATTGAAGCTTGATCTGAAACGGGGATGGGCAAGGATTGCGAATGCCCCACCGAGTCCTTGCCGCCTCGATCAAGCACGAGACGCACGCGTTCAACCGCCTCAAGACCACGCTCGCCCATTTCAAGGCGCAGCAATTCGCTTTGGGCGACGAGATCCCGAAGAAATATGCCGGCGTGCGGCTGGAGATGGGCGGCTTCCTCGATGCGGCGAAGACATATGGCTGGGAGCTGCATCACCCGGTCTGCACCTTCGCCACGCCCGGCGGTTCCGTCACCGACGAGGCCTTAGAGTTCTTCTGCGGCCACCTGGTCGAGGGCCTGAAGAAGGCGGGCCCGCTCGACGGCGTCGCGCTCGCGCTTCACGGCTCGATGGTCACCGAGAGCTACGACGATGCGGAAGGCGAGATCCTGAAGCGCACGCGCGCCGTGGTCGGTCCCGACGTGCCCATCGCGGTCACGCTCGACCCGCATTCCAACGTCACGCGCGAGATGGCGAAGCTCGCCAATGTCATCACCGCTTTTCGTACCAGCCCGCATGTCGACCAGTACGAGACGGCGCTCAGGGCCTCCGCCATCCTCGACCGCGCGATGAAGGGCGAGGTGAAGCCGCGCATCTATCTCGCCCGACGCGCCGCGCTCAACGCCTTCGACAGTGCGCGCACCTACACCGGCAAGGGACCGATGATCGAGGCGCTCAAGCGCGCCGAGGAGATCGAGCGCGAGCAGGGCGTGCTCTGCGTCTCGGTCCATTCCGGCTTCTCGCGCTCGGATTTCGCCGAGGTCGGTCCCTCGGTCGCGGTCACCAGCAACGGCAAGGTCAAGCGTGCCCGCGAGTTCGGCGAGCAGCTCATGGAGTTCGGCTGGCAGAACCGCCACTACCAGTCCGAGCGCGTCGTCGGCATCGAGGAAGCGGTCGAGGCGGCGCTCAGCGTGAAGCCCGGCGACAAGCCGCTGATCCTCGGCGACTACGGCGATGCGCCCGGCGGCGGTGCCTATGGCGACTCGACCTCGATCCTGAAGGCGCTGCTCGACGCCGGCGTGAAGAACGCCGCGCTCGCCGCCATGTACGATCCTGAGTCTGCCAGGAAGGCCCGCGCCGCCGGTGTCGGCGCCACGGTGAGGCTCACGCTCGGCGGCAAGCACGATCCGGATTTCGGCGGCGGGCCGCTGGAGGTCGAGGCGAAGGTCACCGCGCTCTCCGACGGCGCCTTCGTCTACAAGGGGCCTTACGGCACCGGTACGCGCGGCAGCTTCGGCGAGTCGGCGGCAGTCGAGGTGAACGGCATAGCGATCATCCTCTCGACCCTCAACAAGGGCATCTACGACCTCGAGCAGTTCCGCATCTTTGGCATCGAGCCGACCGAGAAATCGGTCCTGGTCGTGAAGTGCATGCAGGGCCACCACGCCGCTTTCGACCCCATCGGCTCGCGTTCGATCGACGTCGATTCCGGCGGGTTGACCACCATCGACATCAAGCGCTTCCCCTACAAGAAGGTCGAGCGCCCGGTCTGGCCGCTGGACGAGATCTGAATCGTACGGCAACAATCGTCCGACTATGCCCGAAAAGAGTCCCACTCCGCCTGATCGGTCGATTAGGGATGAGCTCGCGAAGGCGGGTGACCGTTCACTCGCCACGGAGCAGGGCGATAAGAAGAACTATGCCGAGACCCTGTCTCGAGCTTTGGCGCAAAGATTTGCCGACGCTCTCCGCTCGACTTTCCCCGACATCCTGCCCAGTGCGACCGGCAAGGGCCAGGAGTCCAGGGCGCGATCATCGAAGGGATTCAACCGACATTCCCCGGATGACCCCGTGGAACGGTGCAAACCCTAGCAGTCTGGCCTGTTCCGGGGAAGCCATGGGCGAGCAACCCCGTTTCCCCGCTGCTTCCGCGATGTACGACCTCCCGAACGAC
>VGEH01000165.1 GCA_016869375.1 Alphaproteobacteria bacterium
AAGGGCTCCGCGCATCGCCCCCGGCCGCTCTCACACACCCACAGGGGGTCAACATTGAACGCCGATAGGGGGTCAAAGTTCAAAGCCGATTGACAGCGCAAGTGGTGGACGAATTGCGCGGACTCGAAGCGAAGCCACCGGACCCGCCCAAAACTGGCAATCCCAACGCTAAGCCCGCCACTTAGGCGACATAACGCCGAGATCGAGCATGTTAGTTCGCCAAATGATTACGGGATAATCCGATGGGCGGGCGCGGTAGTGGCAATCGCTGGCACCACAGCGGCAGATCCACCACAGACGATTTTCGCAGCATCGACGTTCGCCGCTGGGCGCGCATGGGAATGCTTCGGCCGGGGTATTGCGGTGGCTGGCAGTGGTCGCGGAACGGCGAGGTCGTCGCCTCGATCCGCATGCGAGCCGAGCGGGATCGAGTAATCCTCACCTACCGGCACCGCAGCGGCGACAGCGACTGGAAGGACGAAGAATATCCGGTGCTGATTTCGCGGACCCCGTGCCGTCTTGGCGGCAGTCGCCCGTGGTTCCTTTGCCCAGCGCGGGGCTGCAGACGCCGGGTGGCGCTCCTGTACGGGGGCGCGATCTTCGCCTGTCGCCGCTGCCACCAGCTCGCCTACGCAAGCAGCCGTGAGGATGCCGGCGATAGGGCATCGCGGCGAGCTGACAGGATCAGGGCACGGCTAGGCTGGGAACCTGGAATCCTCAATGAGGACGGCTCGAAGCCGAAGTGGATGCGCTGGCGAACATTCGACAGGCTCACGCAGCAGCATGAGCGGCTCGTGAACCAATCCCTTTGGGCGATCGGGGCGAAGTTTGGTTTTCTTGGGCGCCTCCGTG
Organism: Alphaproteobacteria bacterium; assembly: GCA_016869375.1. Taxonomy (GTDB): domain Bacteria; phylum Pseudomonadota; class Alphaproteobacteria; order SHVZ01; family SHVZ01; genus SHVZ01. Next base: position 853 of record VGEH01000165.1, read on the forward strand.
GCTGATACTTCCAACCTATCTTCAGCCTCAGTACCTGCCTCTGGGGCTCGTAAGGGAAGCGCCATGGGGGTAGCTTTAGGGGTAACTTCTAGATCTCAAAGTGAACTATCAATTATTATCAATCACTTGGAGGGGATTTGTGCTTCCCACTCTTGCATCAAAGTCGAGAGGGTGATGACCGACAATGGCTCCTGCTATCACCTTCCGCGAGGCATGCCAGCGCCTCGCCCTGCACCACATCCGAACCAGGCCCTACACCTCCAGGACCAACGGCAAGGCCGAGCGGCTCATCCAAACCGCTCTCCGCGATTGGGCCCATGCCACCGCTTATGACCACTCAGATCAACGCGCCGACGAGCTGCCTCGCTGGCTTCATCGATACAATTGGCATCGACCTCATGGCAGCTTGAGTGCCAATACTACCGTCAGCCGCCTCGGCCTCTCCGAGGACAACCTGTTGAAGCTCCACACTCCAAGCGTCGCCGGGAATCGCCACCCCGCCTCCCGTTCGCCCGTGACGATCCTCGTCGCCGACGCGGCGAAGCGGGTCGCATCGCCGAGGGTCGCGACGCCGCGCCGGAACAGCCGTGGCAGCATCTTGAGATAGAGCTCGGCCACGATCAGGCTGTCACCAAGGGCGGTATGTCGTCCGACCGACTCGACACCGTGCCGTTGCGCGACGTCTTCCAGCGCCGTCGATCTCTCGGACGGATCGAGAGCCGCTGCCCGCCTTGCGGTATCGAGCGAAGGCAAGGGCGTCCAGCTCAGGCCATGCCGATTCCTCGCCGCCTCGAGCATCGTCATGTCGAAGGCGATGTGGTGGCCCAGGACGACAGCGCGCGCCATGCGCGCCTGTAGCTGCGGCCAGATGTCGGGCAGGAGCGGAGAATCCTGAACGGCGGCTTCGCTAATGTGATGCTCTGCCGACGCCGCCGGGGGGATCAGGCGGCCGGAACGCACGAGCGTCTCGAAAGCGGTCGAGCGAAGGATGCTGTCGCCCTGAAGTCGGACGGCGCCGATCGACACGATCCTGTCGCTCCGAGGACCGATCCCGGTCGTCTCGGTGTCGAGCGACAGCAGCGGCAGATCCAGAAGCCGTGTCGTCTCCATCGGACAAGCTTCAGCCGGCGCGGCTTCGTCCCCTGGTCGGTCTGCACCATCTCGGACGCCGGATGCCATGCGGAGGTCCACTCCCGATACGGATCCCAGGACAGGCCTAGTTTCATCCGAGGTCGGTCTGTCCACACGGCGAAGCGGATGGAGCGGCCGAACCTGTCGATCCGGCAGGGCAGTTCAGTAGCTACCCCTCCCAAACATAGTGACCCCAATATTGCGCACGAGATGTATGCTTCCCACTATCTTCCGCCAATTCCATGAGAGCGTCCGATGAGCGTGCTGGGAACATTGGTGGCGCGGGCCGAGGCCGCTTCCGGCGAGGAGACCGCCTACCGCCGGGAGTCGGCGCGGCGCATCGAAGCGCTCGAGCGTGCCCGCGCCTTCGCCTATCGGCGACTCAATCTCCTCAAGAAGGTGGCGGAGACTGCGATCGGCGAGCCCGACGCTAAGGCCGCTGCGGATGCGCGCATTGCTGCTGCCTTCATCGAGATCGGCTGGATCGGGGACAGCCTCGCTGAGCTCGACGAGAAGGGTCGCGAAGCCGAAGCGCAATTCCGTCCCGTGGCGGAAGCGATCGGCATCGGCAACGAGCAACGCATGATCCAGGCACTCGCCGATTTCGAGACGTGGTTCATGCAGCGCTTCGGGCGCGACTTCTGCTCGGTCTTCGACCGCTACGTTCCGGACACGCCCAAGGTCGATTTTTGATGGCCGGTGCCCTGCGCGACCTGGTGCTGGTCGGCGGCGGCCACGCTCATGTGCATGTGCTCAAGTCCTTCGGCATGCAGCCTATGCCGGGCGTGCGCCTCACGCTCGTCGCCAAGGCGATCGAAACGCCCTATTCCGGCATGCTGCCGGGCTTCGTTGCCGGTCACTACACGCTGGACGAATGCCATATCGACCTGCTGCCCCTGACACGCTTCGCCCGCGCCCGGCTGGTCCTTGCGGAAGCGATCGGACTCGATCGCGACCGGCGGGAGGTGCTTCTGCCCGGCAGGCCGGGACTTCGCTTCGACGTTGTCTCGCTCAATGTCGGTGCGACACCAAATCTCTCGGTACCCGGCGCTGCCGACCACGCGATCCCGGTCAAGCCGATCCATCGCTTCGTCCGGCGCTGGGAAGCGCTCCGAGCACGGATCGAGGCCTCACCCGATCCGGTTCGGGTTGCGGTGGTCGGCGGCGGCGCCGGCGGCGTCGAGCTTGCGCTCGCCATCCGCCACCGCCTCAAGGACAAGGTCCGTGTCGAGCTTCTCACGCGCGAGAAGCTGATGGCGGGCCATACGCCGCGCACGGGCGCTCTCCTTCGCCGCGCGATGAGCGAGCGCAACGTCAATTTCCGCGAGGAGATCGAGGTGACGGCGGTGGGATCGTGCACGCTCGTTCTCGGTGATGGCGAGCGCGTCGAGGCCGACGAGATTCTCTGGGTGACGGAAGCGGCGCCGCCTTCCTGGCTCGCCGCGACGGGCCTCACCCTAGACGACAAGGGTTTCCTCGCCATCACCGACGCGCTGCGCTCGATCGATGACGGACAGGTCTTTGGCGCCGGCGATTGCGCGACCGTGCTCGCGCATCCGCGGCCGAAGGCCGGCGTCTTCGCCGTGCGCCAGGGACCACCTTTGGCCGCGAATCTTCGCCGCGCCCTGCGCGACCGGCCGCCCACGCCCTTCGTCCCGCAGCGGCAGTTCCTCAGCCTGATTGGTACCGGCGACAAGCGCGCCGTCGCTTCGAAGGGCCCGATTGCGCTCGCAGGTGCTTGGGCGTGGCGGCTCAAGGAGACGATCGACCGCAACTGGATGGCCGGCTACGCGGAGCTTCCGGCGATGGCGCCGATGGCCATGCCGGCGCCGGACGAGATGCGCTGCGGCGGCTGCGGCGCCAAGGTAGGCGCGTCCGTGCTTTCGCGCGCGCTTGGCCGTCTGCCACGACGACCGGTGCGCGACGGCGTGCTCATCGGCCTTGCCGATCGTGACGACGTCGCGGCGATCGAGATGCCTCGTGACAAAGCGCTTCTGCAATCGACTGATTTCTTCCGCGCGCTGGTCGACGACCCATACCTGTTCGGTCTCATCGCGGCGACTCATGCGCTCGGCGATCTTCACGCCAAAGGTGCCGTCGCTCACAGCGCGCTGGCGATTGCCGTCGTTCCCCCTGCGCCGTCCGAGATCGTCGAGGAGGATCTGGCGCAGATGCTGGCCGGCGCCGAGGCCGCGCTCGCCGCAGCCGGCGCTGCGCTGATCGGTGGACATTCGAGCGAAGGCGCCGAGCTTGCCTTCGGCCTTACTGTCAACGGCACTGAGACCGCCGCAGACATCCTCCGGAAGGGCGGCGCCAGGCCCGGCGACGCGCTCGTCCTGACCAAGCCGCTCGGCACCGGAATCCTCTTCGCCGGAGCGATGCAAGGGCGCGCCCGTGGCCGCTGGATTCGGGGGGCGCTCGACTCGATGGTCCGTTCCCTGGCGCCGGCCTCCCGCGTCCTCCGCGAGCATGGAGCGCACGCGATGACTGACGTCACCGGCTTCGGCCTGATCGGCCATGCACTGGAAATGGCGCGAGCCGGGAGGGTTGGCTTCCGGATCTATCCGGCAGCCGTGCCTGCGCTCGCCGGTGCCATCGACCTTCTCGGGCAAGGCGTCGCCAGCACGCTCGCTCCGGAGAACCGGCGCGCCCGCCGCGCCCTCGTCGATGACGGCAGCTGGGCAGGCACCCCCGCGCTGGAGCTCCTGTTCGATCCGCAGACCGCCGGCGGCCTCCTCGCCGCCATCCCAACCGACCGCGTCGAGGCCAGTCTTGCCGCGCTTCGCGACCTCGGCGAGACTGTTGCCGTCATCGGCACGGCGACCACGCTCGCGGACTCCGTGCGCCCCCTGGTTCTCGCCCCTCCCCCTTCCCTGCCCTAGAGGTCGCCATGGACATGAAGCTTGCCGGCAAGGTTGCGCTGATCACCGGGTCGAGCAAAGGCATCGGCTTCGCCACGGCCAAGGTGCTGACGGAGGAAGGCTGCAAAGTAGTGCTCTCCGCCCGCAACAAGGACGACCTGGCGACGGCGAAGACCAAGCTTCCGGCATCCCAGATCACCACGATCCAGGCCGATGTGACCGAGCCGAAGGACGCCGAGCGCCTAGTCGCCGAAGCGGCGGCCTGGGCGGGGGGCGGCTTCGACATTCTCGTCAACAACGTCGGCGGCAACAGCGGCGGCATCAAGATCCTGGACTCGACCGACGAGGACTGGCGGAAGACACTCGAGGTCAACCTGTTCCAGACCGTGCGCATGATGCGCCACGCGATCCCGAAGATGTCCAAGCGACGAGGCGCCGCCATCGTCAACATTTCCTCGATCTCGGGATGGACGCCGCAGCTCGTCGGATCCGGGCAGTACGGCGCGGCGAAGGCGGCGCTGATTTTCGACACCGAGCGCTGGGCGCTTGAGTGCATTCCGCACGGCATCCGCGTCAACACGGTCTCGCCCGGATCGATCTGGGGCGAGGGCAATGGCTGGGACCGCTACAAGAAGTCCGATCCGGAGGGCTATGCAGACTACGAGAAGCACGGATTCCCGATGGGCCGTCTCGGATACCTGGACGAGGTCGCTGACGTGATCTGCTTCCTGGTCTCGCCGCGCGCCAACTGGATCAACGGCCGCAACGTGCCGGTGGACGGCGTCGAGCAGCCCTATCCGCGCCGCGACCGTCGTCCGTACTAAGGGCGGCCTTATTGATGCCACGGAGCCGGCATAGCCTCGCCCAGGCTTCAATGGAGATCGCCATGCGCCGGCTCGCTTTTCTCGCCTTTCTCGGCTCGCTCCTCGCGGGCGCACCTGCGATCGCGCAGGACAAGGTGATCCTCCAGCTCGGCGAATCCGCCGAGCGGGTCGTCACCCAGGATCGCATCCGCGCGCATCTCCGCGTCGAGCTCGGCGCCAACGATCCGCGCACACTGCAGGGTCAGGTGAACCAGAAGATGGCGGCGGCCCTCGACCGCGCCAGGACGGTGGCTGCGGTCAAGGCCGAGACCCAGGGCTACTATGTCTACGAGGACAAGACCCTGAAGCGCGGCCAGCGTTGGTGGGGCAGCCAAAGCCTGACGCTGACCTCCTTCGACTCCGCTGCGCTTCTGGCCCTGGTCGGACAGCTGCAGGAGGACGGCCTCCTGGTCGGCGGTCTCGGCTACGAGCTGGCGCCGGAGACCCGCCGCAAGATCGAACGCGAGCTCGTGCCCGACGCGATCCAGCGCATCCGAGAGACGGCGGCGACGGTCGCCAAGTCGCTCGATCTGCCGAAGGTCGAGATCGTCAAGATCCGCCTCGGCGAGTCCCCGTCTGCGCCGATCCCGCGCTTCGGCGGTCCGGTGATGGCGATGGCAGAACGCGCCGCCGTCGCGCCGCCCGTCGCCGAGCCGGGCGAGGCGACGGTCACCGTCAGGATCGAGGCCGAGGTCGCAATCTCTCGCTAGGCGACGGCGACTGGCCCGTCGAGCATCTGCTTCACCAGCTCGGCGAGCTGCTTGAGGCCGAAGGGCTTCGGCAGGAACTGAGTCGCGGCATCGGACGGAATGCGCTGGCGCAGCGCATCCTCGGTATAGCCCGAGATGCAGATGACCTTGAGTCCCGGCCGCTGCTCACGCGCGATGCGGACCAGCGTCGGCCCGTCGATGCCGGGCATCATCACGTCGGTGATCAGCAGGTCGATCGGCTCTTTTTCGGCCTCGAGGTAGTCGACCGCGGCCTCGCCCGTCCGCATCTCGACCACCTTGTAGCCCTTGCCGCGAAGCGCGCGCGCGCTGAACAGGCGAACCGGATCCTCGTCCTCGACCAGAAGAATGGTCGCGGCGCCGGTAAGGTCCCTCGGTGCGCGCTGGGCAGCGTCAGGCGCCGCGGCATCGGGCTCGGCAGGCCCCGTATGCGCCGGCAGCCAGATGGTGAAGGCCGTGCCCTTTCCGAGCTCGGACTCGACGAAGACATAGCCGCCGGTCTGGCGCACGATGCCATAGACGGTCGAGAGACCGAGGCCGGTGCCGGCGCCGATCGGCTTGGTGGTGAAGAAAGGCTCGAACACACGCGTCAGATGCTCCGGCTCGATGCCGCTTCCGGTGTCTCGCACCTCGACCGTCAGCCATTCGCCAGCGGCGATGGTCTCGGCACCGCGCGTCTGCGGCGCGTCGAGTGTGACATGGGCGGTGCGGATTGCGAGTGTGCCGCCATCCTGCATGGCATCGCGCGCATTGACCGCGAGGTTGATGACGACCTGCTCGAACTGGCCCTGGTCGACCTTGACCGGCTTGAGGTCGCGTCCGTGCACGACGTCGACGCTGATGCGCTCGCCCATCAGGCGGGCGAGAAGGTGTGAGAGCTCGGCGATCACGTCGGTCAGGTCGAGAACCCGCGGGCGGAGTGTCTGCTGGCGCGAGAACGCGAGCAGCTGGCGGACCAGGTTCGCCGCGCGGTTGGCGTTCTGCCGGATCTGCATGATGTCGGAGAAGGATGGATCGCCCATCCGGTGGCGCTGCAGGAGCAGATCGCAATAGCCGATGATCGCAGTCAGCAGGTTGTTGAAGTCGTGAGCGACGCCGCCGGCGAGCTGGCCGATCGCCTGCATCTTCTGGGACTGGACGAATTGCCGCTCGAGGCTGCGCAACCCGGTCACGTCGAGCAGATGCAGGACGAGGCCGACCGGCGCGCCATCGGGGCCGTCGATCCGTCCGACATAGAGCGAGGCGACGCGATCGCCGGGACCGGCGAGACGTACCTCGTCCGGCGCCTTGGCCGCCGCGCCGCGCCAGGCCTCGGCGAGCCGAGCCGAAGCGCGCGCGACATCCTCGCCGTGCAGGAGCTGGCTCAAGGCGCGGCCGCGGAGTGCCTTCGGCTCGTCCGACGTCTCCGGCGCCGCGAGCGCCTGGAAGGCCCCGTTGCACTCCTCGATATTGCCGCGGGAGTCGACGATCGCCCAGCCGACCGGCAGCTCCTCGAAGAAGCGCTGAAAGCGCTGCTCGACGCTTGCCAGGGTCGCCGCCAGCTCGGTCCCTCGGGCGCGCTGCCTCGCCAGATCGTCGGCAAGCTGCTTCTGTCGCGTAGTCTCGGCGATGCGCCAGACGGCCCAGCCGGTACGCCCGCCGAAACGCCGAACGGTGATCTCGATCCAGCCGCCGCCGACGGTCGCATCGCGCTCGGCCTCGACCCGGGATGGCCGGCCCGCCGTGGCCGCGGTCGCAATCTCTGCAAGCGCCTTCTCGCCGTCGCGCAAGCGGCGGCCGAGCCGCGATATCACCGTCCCGTCGCCTTCGCCGATCACGGCGCGCGCCGCGGCGTTCGCCGTGACGACGCGAAGGGTCGCATCGGTCAGCATCATCGGCTCGTCGGCGACCTCGAAGGCCGCTGCTGCCTGGCGATGCGGCGCGACCAGTCGCGCGAGCCGCTGCAGTATGAGGGAGAACGAACCGGAACGTGGCAGAGCTGTCACCGCGGCAACGCTTTTCGCTTCATCTTGAAGACGAAGCTGATGATCTCGGCGACCACCTTGTAGTGCTCGGGCGGGATCACCTCGTCGAGCTCGACCGTGGCGAAGAGAGAACGCGCGACCGGCGGGTTCTCGATGATCGGGACATTGTGCTCCATAGCCAGGTCGCGGATGCGCTTGGCGACGAGATCGGCGCCTTTGGCCACCAGCTTTGGCGCCGGCATCGTGTCCGGCTCGTACTGCAGTGCCACGGCATAGTGCGTCGGGTTGGTGACCACCACCGTCGCCTTCGGCACCGCCGCCATCATGCGCGCTCGGGAGCGCTCCATGCGTATCTGGCGGAGCTTCATCTTGATCAGCGGGTCGCCCTCGGACTGCTTGTACTCGTCCTTCACGTCCTGCTTGGTCATCCGCATGTTCTTGAAGTAGGTGAAGCGCTGGTAGGCGATGTCGGCCGCGGCCAGGACCAGCATGATCGCGACGACGGCGGCAAGCAGCTTGATCACCTGATCCTTGAGCTCGATCATCGCATCGACCATGTCGAGACCGATCAGTTGGTCGACACGATTGAGCTCCGGCGCCATCAGCCAGACGATGATGCTGCCAATGATCGCGAGCTTCGCCAGGTTCTTCAGCATCTCGACCGAAGCCTGGATCGAGAACATGCGCTTGAGCCCGGCCATTGGGTTGAGCTTGGAGGGCTTCGGCTTGATCGTCTCGGGGCTGAAGATCCAGCCGGTCGTCACGAGCGTCGGGAGAACGCCGACGACCGCGAGTATGAAGAGCGGAGCGGCGAGCGGGAGCGCCACGTCGAGGAACGTCTCGAACAGCACGCGGCCGAGATTCCCGGGGTCGAACGAAATCTGATCGGGCCTCTCGAAGAACGGCATGATGGCGCGCGTAACCCCCTGGACCATATTCGATCCCAGGAACGCGACGATCATCACCATGCCGAAGAAGCTGAACCAGTGACGGAGCTCCTGGGAGCTCCAGACCTGACCTTTGCTGCGCGCCTCGCCTAGCTTTCGTTCGCTCGGCTCTTCTGTTTTTGACGCATCATCATCGTTGTCGGACATCGCTCACCTCGACCCGACGAGACCGACCAGCGTCTCGTGGAAATAGGTCAGGAACAGGGTCATCATCCCCGAGAAAGCGACGATCATGATCAGTATGCCGCCGATGATCTGCGCCGGCACGCTCACGAAGAAGATCTGCAGCGCCGGCATCAGGCGCGAAATCAGGCCGAGCGCGAAGGTGAACAGCAGCGAAAGGACGATGAACGGCATCGCGAGCTGGAGCCCGACCTTGAAGCTCGCTCCGACGAGCCGCGTGACCGTCTGGGACAGGTCGCCGACCGGCAGAGGATCCGTCGGCTTGAAAAGTGTGTAGCTGTCGACGACGCCCTCCAACAGCATATGGTGCAGGTTGGTCTCTATGATCGCCAGCAGTCCTCCCAGGCTCAGCAGAATGCTCGGCGGCGTGCCGCCCGTCTGCAACGCAGGATTGAAGGTGTTCGCAGCCGACAGGCCGATCTGCGCGGCGATCACCGTGCCGGCAAGATCGAGCGTCGTCATCAGCAGCCGCGCGATGCCGCCGAGGAAGAAGCCGATCACGCTCTCGGTGAAGACGAAGACGACAAGCTCGCCCGGCGCGGTCGGCATCGGCGGCAGGGTCTGCCGCACGATCGGCACCACGACCAGCGTGATCGCGAGCGCCAGCATGAGACGCAGGCGCGCCGGAACCACGGCCTCGCCGAAGAACGGCATCACGGTGAACGCCGCACCGAGGCGCGTGAATACCGCCATGAAGGCGAAAACCTCCGCCGGCAGGAACTGCGTCAGAGGCATCTAAGCCCGCATTTCCCAGATGAACCATTGAACTGGGCGGCGTCGAATCCATTTGAGCCATAGGACGCAACGTCTTGTCTCATTGGACCGGGGTCGCAGATGGAGCATCTGGCGGGTGAAGCCCAATCCGAT
>VGEH01000166.1 GCA_016869375.1 Alphaproteobacteria bacterium
GATCACTACGGCTTCTCGGTGCAGGGCGCGAGCTTCGACCTCTCCAAGATCGTCAAGCGCTCGCGCACCGTGGCGGGCCAGCTTTCGGCCGGCGTCAAAGGCCTGATGAAGAAGCACAAGATCACCGTCTTCGACGGCCATGGCGCGCTCGACGGCGCTGCCGGACCTATGCGCAAGGTGAAGGTCACCAAGGATGGCAGGCCCGTCGCCGACATCACGGCGAAGCACGTGATCCTCGCCACCGGCGCGCGGGCGCGCACGCTTCCGGGCCTCGAGCCCGACGGCAAGCTGGTCTGGACCTACAAGGAGGCGATGGTGCCGGAGACCATGCCGAAGTCGTTGCTGGTCGTCGGCTCCGGCGCGATCGGCATCGAGTTCGCTTCCTTCTATCGCACGCTCGGCGCCGAGGTGACGGTAGTCGAGGTCATGGACCGCATCCTGCCCGTCGAGGACGAGGAGATCTCGGCCTTCGCCAGGAAGGCCTTCGAGAAGCAGGGCATGAAGATCATGACCGGCGCCACGGTGAAGGCGCTGAAGAAGGGCGCCGCGAACGTGACCGCCACGGTGGAGGCCGGGGGCAAGTCTCAGGAGATCACCGTCGACCGCGTCATCCTCGCCGTCGGCATCGTCGGCAATGTCGAGAAGCTCGGCCTCGAGGGCACCAAGGTGAAGGTCGAGAAGACCCATGTGGTTACCGATGGCTTGCTCAGGACCGGCGAGCCCGGCGTCTACGCCATCGGCGACCTCGTCGGCGCGCCCTGGCTCGCGCACAAGGCGATGCATGAGGGCGTGATCTGCGTCGAGGCCATCGCGGGGCTGCATCCGCACGAGATGGATACCTCCAACATCCCGGGCTGCACCTATTGTACGCCGCAGGTCGCCTCCGTCGGCATGACCGAGGCCAAGGCCAAGGCGGCGGGCCGGCAGGTGCGCGTCGGGCGCTTCCCCTATGTCGGCAACGGCAAGGCGATCGCGCTCGGCGAGACCCAAGGCCTGGTCAAGACGGTGTTCGACGCCAAGACCGGCGAGCTGCTCGGGGCCCACATGATCGGCGCCGAGGTGACCGAGCTGATCCAGGGCTACACCATCGCCAAGACCATGGAGACGACCGAGAAGGAGCTTATGGGGACCATCTTCCCGCACCCGACCCTCTCGGAGATGATGCACGAGGCGGTGCTTGACGCTTACGGGCAGGTCCTACACATCTAAGAGATGACGACCGTCCGCCACCCCGAGAAGGCGCACCGGCCGGACAACCCGGTCAAGCGCAAGCCAGACTGGATCCGGGTCAAGGCGCCGGTCAGCCGCGAGTACCATCAGACGCGCGAGCTGATGCGGCGGCTCAAGCTCAACACGGTTTGCGAAGAGGCGGCTTGCCCGAATATCGGCGAGTGCTGGGCGAAGAAGCATGCGACTGTGATGATCCTGGGCTCTGTTTGCACGCGCGCCTGCAGCTTCTGCAATGTCGCCACGGGGCGTCCCGACCAGCTCGACCCGCATGAGCCCGAGCATGTCGCCGAGGCGGTAGGTGGACTGGGCCTCAGCCACGTCGTCGTCACCTCCGTCGACCGCGACGATCTCGACGACGGCGGTGCGGCGCATTTCGCCCGCACCATCCGCGCCATCCGGGCGGCGGCGCCGATGACCACGATCGAGGTGCTCACCCCCGACTTCCTCAAGAAGGAGGGCGCGATCGAGACGGTCGTCGAGGCGGGACCGGACGTCTACAACCACAACCTCGAAACCGTGCCGCGCCTCTATCCCGAGGTTAGGCCGGGCGCGCGCTATTTTGCTTCGCTCCGATTGCTTGATCGGGTGAAGGAGCTGAACCCGGCGATGTTCACCAAGTCCGGCATCATGGTCGGTCTTGGCGAGAAGAAGGAGGAGGTCCATCAGGTGATGGACGACCTCCGCGCCGCGAATGTCGACTTCCTCACCATCGGCCAGTACCTGCAGCCGACGCCGAAGCATCACGTCGTCGCCGATTTCGTCACACCGGCCGAGTTCGCCGCCTATGCGACGATGGCGACGGGTAAGGGCTTCTTGCTGGTATCGTCCTCGCCGCTGACGCGTTCCTCGCATCATGCCGGCGAGGATTTCGCGCGGCTCCGCGCCGCCCGTCAGGCGCGGCTGGCTGCGGCCGAATAGGGGGATGCCGACCCACGCCGAGAAGCGGCTGCTGCCCTACACGCCGGAACAGCTTTACCGCCTGGTCGCCGAGGTCGAGCGCTACCCCGAGTTCCTTCCCTGGTGTGTTGCCGCGCGCATCCGCAAGCGCGAAGGCGATACCTTCTGGGCGGATCTCGTGATCGGCTTCAAGATGATCCGGGAGCGCTTCACCTCGCAGGTGAAGTTGGCGCCCGACGAACGGCGTATCGACGTCGCCTATACCGACGGGCCGTTCAGGTATCTCAACAACCACTGGATCTTCAATCCGGTGGGGGACGGCCAGTGCGAGATCGACTTCTACGTCGATTTCGAATTCAAGAACCGCATGCTGCAGGGGCTGATGCACGTGCTGTTCGACGAGGCCGTCCGCCGCATGGTCAACGCCTTCGAGGCGCGCGCCAGGGCGCTCTACGGCACGGCCCCGCCGGCCGCCTGATCCAGCATCGCGAAGGAGCGCTCGACGGTCGCGATCCGCACCTGTTTCCGGTCACCTGCAAACACATGACGTTCGTGAAGCACCTTGCCACCGCGCCTGGCGACCGCGAGATGCACGAGGCCGATGGGCTTGGTCGGCGTGGCGCCGCCGGGGCCGGCGATGCCGGTGACCGCGATGGCGACATCGGCGCGGCTGCGCGCGATGGCGCCCTCAGCCATGGCGCGCGCCACTTCCTCGCTGACCGCGCCATGTTTGCCGATGAGATCGGCATGGACGCCGAGAAGCTCTGACTTCGCCTCGTTCGAGTAGGTGATGAAGCCGCGGTCGACGACGTCGGAGGATCCGGCGATCTCGGTCAGGCTCGCGGCGATCAGGCCGCCGGTGCAGCTTTCGGCGGTCGCGACTTTCAGGCGTCGTTGCCGAAGATTCTCGAGCAAGGCGGTCGCGAGGGGCACCAGGTCGGTCATGGGATCAGCCACAGGATCAGCCACGCGACGGCCGCAGCATACGGCGCGACCAGCAGATCGTCGGCCATGACGCCGAGCACGCCGTCGAGATTGCGGTCGGCCCAGCCGGCCGGCCAGGGTTTCACGATGTCGAAGGCGCGGAAGGCGAGGAAGCCGAGGAAGTAGGCGAACACCTCCTGCGGCAGCACGGCCAGCACCAGCCACTGCGCGCAGGTCTCATCGATGACGATGTCGGGCGGATCGACGACGATGCTGTTGTCAAGGGCGCGCGCGACGGCCCAGGCGCCGATCACGGTCAGGGCGGTGGCGCCGAGCAGCGAGACCCAGACGCCGAAGGGCGCGACGAGCCAGGCGATCGGCAGCGCCAGCATTGATCCCCAGGTGCCGGGCGCAAAGGGAATGAGGCCGAGGCCGAAGCCGGTGGCGATGAGGCGAGGCGGAGTCACAGCATCACCGTCGCCACGGCCTCGGCGGCGATGCCCTCGCCGCGCCCGGTGAAGCCGAGACCCTCGGTCGTCGTCGCCTTGACGCTGACCCGGTCGAGATCGATGCCGAGGATCGCGGCTATCGCGGCGCGCATCGCGTCCCGATGCGGCCCGACCTTCGGCCGCTCGCAGATCACGGTGACGTCGGCATGGACGAGGCGACCGCCGCGCGCGGTGACGAGGCTTGCCGCGTGAGCGAGGAACCCGCCGGACGGAGCACCGCGCCAGCGCGGATCGCTCGGCGGGAAGTGCAGGCCGATATCGCCGGCACCGATGGCGCCCAGGATCGCGTCGGTCAGTGCATGCAGGCCGACATCGGCATCGGAATGGCCGATCAGCCCGCGCTGATGCGGAACGCGTATGCCGCAGAGCCAGACATGATCGCCGGGGCCGAAGCGGTGGACGTCGAAGCCGGTGCCGATGCGCGTCTCTCCGGAGACGCGCCGAGCGCGCTCCAGATCGTCTGCGGTGGTGATCTTGAACGCCGCTTCGTCGCCAGGCACCAGCGCGACCGGATGACCGGCCGCCTCCGCGACCGCGGCATCGTCGGTGAGCTCGGCGCCGGCGAAGCGGCGATGCGCTTCCAGGATCTCGGCGAAGCGGAAGCCCTGCGGCGTCTGCGTACGATAGAGGCCGGCGCGTGGAACCGTTCCGGTCACGCGGCTGCCGTCGCCCTGCTTCAAGGTGTCGGTGACGGGGAGGGCAGGGATCGCACCGACGCTCGTCTTCAGCGCGTCGATCACGCGGCCGATCACGGAAGGCGGCGTCAGCGGACGCGCGGCGTCGTGGATCAGGACGAAGTCCGGCGGATCATTCGCGAGGCTTTCGAGGCCGAGGCGGACGGAGTCCTGCCGCGTCGTCCCGCCCGATACCGGCGGCGCGAGTTTAAGCGAGCCGATCGCCTCGCCATAGCGCTCCCGGTCGTCGGCGTGGATCACCGCGCGCACGCGATCGATACGGGGGTGGCTCGCGAACAGCGCCAGGCTTCGCGCCAGCACGCTGAGGCCGCCGAGCAGGAGGTACTGCTTCGGCTCGTCGCCGCCGAGCCGCTGTCCGCGTCCGGCGGCCATCACCAGCGCCGCAACTCTTGCCTCGCTCATGCCGGGGGCAGCGGGAAGAAGAGCTGGATCGCGGTGCCGCGGCCCTTCTCGCTGTCGATGGTGATGCGGCCGCCATGCAGCTCGAGGAACGCCTTCACCAGCGGCAGGCCAAGACCGGTGCCCTCGCGCGCGCGCTTCGCCGTCGAGTCGACGCGTCCGAAGGGCTCCATCGCGGTTGCGATCTCGGCCTGGGTCATGCCGGTGCCGGTATCGGTGATCGAGATCACGGTCATGCCATCGGCGATCGCGGCATCGACGCGCACGCTGCCGCCGGGCGGCGTGAACTTGATGGCGTTGCCGAGGATGTTGACGAGCGCCTGCTTGGCGAGCCGCCGGTCGGCCCAGAGCGGCAGGTCCTCGATATCGCCTTCGAGATTCAGATGGCTCGCCTCGGCCTGGGTCGAGATCAGCTTCAGGGACTCCTGCACCAGCCGCTTCAGCGAGTTTCGCTGCGGGTCGATCACCATGCGGCCGGCCTCGACCTTGGCGAGGTCGAGGATCTGGTTGATCACCTGCAGAAGGTGGCTGCCGGCGCCGTGGATGTCGTCGGCATAGCCGACATAGCGCTCGTTGCCGAGCCGGCCGAAATGCTGGCTCCGCATCACGTCGGAGAATCCGAGGATGGCGTTCAGCGGCGTCCGCAGCTCGTGGCTCACCTGGGCGAGGAAGCGCGACTTGGCGCGGCTGGCTGCCTCGGCCTCGAGGCGGGCGAGATCGAGCTTCCGAGTGAGATCCTCCAGGCGTGCGGCATGCTCGCCCTGCTCCTTCTCGCGCGCCTTGATCGGGCTGATGTCGGTTCGCGTCCACAGGATGCTGCCGTCGGCCAGCACACGGTTGCTCGAGAGCATCCAGCCGCCGATCGCGCGATGGTGCTCGTAGGTCGCATCCTGCTGGTAGCGCTCGAGCCAATACCGGATCGTGTCTTCGTTTGATGATTCAGGCTCCCTCTGGAGAGCGCCGCGTTCGACCGCGGTTACGACGAAGTCGTCGAGCGAGAGGCCGACCTTGAGAATGTCGGCAACACCCGGCGCCAGGCGGGAATAGGCCGCGTTCCAGATCACCAGGCGGCGATCACGATCCCACAGCACGAAGCCGTCGGTAGAGTTGTCGAGGGCGTCCGCCAGCAGCCTGGTCGCCTCGATTGCTTCCGTCCGGCTGACCTCCAGCTCCTCCTCAGAACGAAGGCGCTCGCTGATATCGGTATAGACGCGGACGACGCCGCCATCCGCAAGCGGGCGCTGGTGCACCTCGACCGTGCGCCCATCGGCGATCGGGAGCCGGTAGATGCGCGCAGCGAAGTGGTTGGCGTCGGCGAGGACCTGCTCGATCCGCTGGGAGAGTTCGGGCTCGACTATGCCGGCGCGACTATAGATCTGCCGCATGACTTCGCGATAGGGGATGCCATCCGGGTGCTCCTCGCGCGTCATGCCGAACCAGTCGAGCACCGTCTGGTTTGCCGTCACCACCCGGTGCGCGCCGTCGATCATGACGATGCCCTGGTCCATGTTCTCAAGCACCGTCTGCAGCGCGACCTGGCGCTCGGCCAATGCCGCCTCGCGCGTGCGGCTCGCCGTCACGTCGGTGATGAAGGTGGCGACTCCGCCGCCGGCGATCGGCGTCCGCCGGAAGTGCAGCCAGGTGCCGTCGGTCGTGCGCCGTTCCCATTCGCGGACGTATTCGGTGCCGAACTCCTTCAGCCGGCGCCGCGCTTCGGCAATAGGGTCAACTTTACCGAAATCACCGCGATTGGCCTGCCAGAGCAGCATGTCGTGCAGCGAGGCACCGAGGCGCGCGAATTTCTCCGGCAGTCCCAGAAGCTTGAGCCAGCGGTCGTTCCATAGGACCAGGCGCCGTTCCGCGTCGTAGACGCTGATCCCCTGTTCGCTGTGTTCGAGAACGACGCGCAGGAGATCGGCTTCGAGAAGCTCGGCGACGCCGCTTGCAGGGACTGGGGCAACCGGGGTCATGAGATCGGCCCAACCTAACAAAGCCGCCGGAAAGAGAGAACTTATTAACCATTCTTTGCGATGGTCGGATCGTGACCCCGAGCCACTCCGCGACCGCGCCGGCAAAGCGCCCGGCTGCGGCGGATCCGACGGTGGTGCCACCGGACGGATTCGAAGCGAGGGCTGCCAAGCTTCTTGGGCGGCGCGAGCCGGTGACAGCAGGCAGACTGCAATTCACGAATATTGCAGCAATCAAGGAGCGGTTCGGCGAGGAATGGCCAGCCATGGCGGTACAGGCCGACGCTCTGATGCGTCGCGCCATCGAACGGCGCCTGACGCCGTCCGACCTCTACCGCACCGGCGACGATCTGGGTGTCATCTTGTTCTTCCCGGCGCTGGTACCGCAGGAGGCACGATCCAAATGCGCTCAGCTCGGCGAGGAGCTGGCCGGGATCCTGAGCGCCGAGTTCCGGGCGGAGATGCAAGTCGATAGCGCCGCTGCGGCCGGCGACCCGAAGACGCTGCTCGCCGTCATCCGGCAGGAGGGCGATCTCGCCGAAGCCGTCGTCGCCGAGATCGAACGGGCATCGTCGCCGGCGGCGCATGTCTTGCCCCTGTCGAGGCTCGACCAGGTCCGCTTCCTGTTCCGGCCGATCTGGAACGTGAAGCGCAACGCCGTCTTCAACTTCCTCTGCGTGCCCGTGACGAAATCGCCTGGTGGCCGAGTGGTCTCCGGTGAGTCGGCGGTCGAGGGCCTGGACGATCGCCATGTCCGTATGGACTACGATCTTCGCCTGCTGAGGCGCGTCGTAGATGAGTTCATGCGGGTCGAGGCCCAGGACCGCCGTCTCCTGTTCACCATCCCGGTGCATGTCGACACGGTGACCTCCACCGCCTTCAGGTCCGAGTATGTGAAGCTGTGGCGCACGCTACCCCTGAGCCTGCAGCGCCTGGCCATCTTCGACCTGGTGGGAGGCTCGGACGGCTTCCCGCAGAGCCGGCTGATCGAGATCCTCCCGACCCTCAAGCCCGCGTCTCGAGGCGTCACGCTCAGGATGCCGCTGCCTGCCACTCATTCCCTGCCGCGTTTCGCCCATGTCGGGCTGCACGCGATCTCGGCCGAGGCTCCTCAGGGACGCGAAGAGAGTCTGGCGCAGGACTTCGAGAAGTTCGTGATTGCGGCGGAGAAGGCTCACCTGCTTACATACCTGCATGGCATTCGTACGGGCAGCCTGGCGGTCGCGGCCGTCGGGGCCGGCTTCAGCTTCATCGACGGCCCGGCGATCGGCTCGGCCGAGGCGAATCCCAAGGATGCGCTTCGCTTCAGCATGGAAGATCTCTACGCCAAGCGCTGAGCCGCATGCAGCCGCCTAAGTCCGGTCCTCGCGCGGCCCTGGCTCGGGGGCGCGGACTCGCTGTTCTCGTTCTTTCCGTCGTCGCGGCGGCTGCCGCCATCGGGCTGCTGTGCGTTGCACTGAGTGACGGAGCCGCGGCGATGCGGCTTGCCCTCGGCGTCGTCACGATCGCCTTCCTGGTCGCGAGTGCGACGCTGGCGGGCTGGCTCGTCCTGTCCGCCCGATATGCTCACTCGTTTGAACGCCTGGCCGACGCTGCGCAACGCATGACCCGCGGGGCGACTATCGTGCAGATCGGCCCGACCTACTCGCCCGGGGAGATCGGCCGCGTCGAGCGGGCTTTCGATGCGATGGTCGAGACCGTCGTGCACCAGAAGGCCGTGATCGAGGAGTCGCGCCGAAGCCTCGAGGAAGCCGTGAGCAGCCTGGGCGAGGGGCTCGCGCTGTATGACCCGGACGGCCGCTTCGTCTTCTGCAACGAGCGCTACTACGAGCTGTTCCCGTCGGTTCGCGACCTGCTTGTTCCCGGCGGCTGGATCGACGACATCGTCGGCGCCTATGTCGAGCGCACGACGCAGGGCGAAAGCCCTGAGAGTCAGGCCGAGGTCGCCGCGGCGCTCCTCGCCGGTTTCCACGAGCGCGAGAAGAACCAGGTCCGCCTGCATGGCGGCCTCTGGCTGCGCAGCTCGCATTTCATCACGGCCGATGGCGGTACGGTGGTGGCCGTCGCCGACGTGTCGGAGCGCGTCAAGCGCGAGCTCGATCTCCTGGAGGCGATCGACGAGCTCAGGCTCTCCGAGGATCGCTTTCGCGCGCTGGCGGAGACGGTGCCGGCCGGCATCTATCGCATGGATGCGTCCGGCCTCCTGGTCTTCGCCAACGATTTCTGGCGCCGGATCACGGGGCTGACGGGAGAGGCAACGCTGCAGTCGTGGCGCGCAGCCGTGCATCCGGAGGATGGCGACCGCATCGCGCGTGCCTGGATCGAGGCGATCCAGCATGGCCAGGAACTGCGCCAGGAGTACCGGATCCGTCAGCCGGATGGCAGCGTGCGCTGGGTCGTCGACACGGCGGCACCTGAGCGCGACCGCGACGGCGATGTCGTGGGCTTCGTCGGCACTCTCTCGGACGTGACCCAGATGCGCGAGATCGAGGCCAGGCTCGAGAAGTCCCGGCGGCTCGAGGCGCTGGGCCAGCTCTCGGGCGGCGTCGCCCACGACTTCAACAACCTGCTCATGATCATTCTCGGCAACGCCGAGATGCTCGAAGACATGGGCACCAGCGGTAACGTGAAGACCGACAGGCTGCTGCGGCTGACGCGCACGATCCTCGGTACCGCGGAGCGCGGCACCGAGCTGACCCAGAGCATGCTGGGCTTCGCCCGCCGTCGTTCGGTCCGGCCGGAGAAGGTCGCGCTTCACAGCCGGTTGAAGGCCATGGGCGCGCTGCTGACGCGGAATCTCGGCGGCAGGATCGAGCTCGCCTTCGAGCTTTCCGCGCCGCGGGACGAGGTCATGATCGACGTCGCCCAGCTCGAGACCGCGATCATCAACATAGCGCTCAACGCGCGCGACGCGATGGCCGAGGGCGGAAAGCTGACGATCTCGACGCGCGGCGTCGTCGTCGCGCCGGATCAGGCGGCGACGGGAGAGTTGGCGCCCGGGGCCTATCTGGCGATCGCGATCGCCGATACCGGCGTCGGCATGACGCCCGAGGTCGCGGCCAAGGCGATCGAGCCGTTCTTCACCACGCGAAAGGAAGACAAGGCGACGGGCCTGGGCTTGAGCCTCGCTTATGGCGTGGTCAAGCAGGCCGGCGGCGAGCTCAAGATCGATACCGAGGCGGGGCGCGGCACGGTCGTCACCCTGGTTCTGCCGCTGGTCGCGGAGACCGTCGATCTGCGCGAGCCGAAAGGCAACGGCGCGGCGAAGGTGCCGGCCGGCGCGCTTCCCCCTCTTCGCGTGCTCGTCGTCGACGACGACGCGCCGGTTCTCTCGGTGATGACGGCCCAGCTCGGCCGGCTGGGCTGCGAGACAGTGGGGGCGAGCTCGGCCGAGGGGGCGCTGCGCGTGCTCGATGCCGATGCGCGCTTCGACCTGATGCTGAGCGACATCGACCTCGGCCCGGGGCAGGACGGCTACGCGCTGGCGCGCGAGGTCGGCGCGCTGCTTCCGGACCTCAGGGTGCTGCTGACGACCGGCAAGCTGATCGAGCGCGGCGACGTGGCCGGGGATGACAGCCCGCCGGTGTTGCCGAAGCCATTCACCCAGCGAGAGCTGGCGGAGAAGCTGCGCGAGGTGCTGGGGCCGGTCGTCTAGAGCATTTTCCGATCATTCTGGTTCATAGCCTGAGTTTCGGAAGTAGTTGGCGCACTCGTGAGGCGTGAAGAAGTCGAGAGTCTCAGCGATGGCCTGCCACAGAGCATCC
>VGEH01000167.1 GCA_016869375.1 Alphaproteobacteria bacterium
TCGGCGAAATCTGCTTCCGCTTCAACCACCGCGACGAGGACCTTTACCCGCTGCTGCAAAGGCTTTTACGATCAACTCCACTCAACGAAATCGACAAAATCCTGGTCCGAAATCGTTAGGGATTACCTTGTAAATTAAGTTGTGAGGTGATTTAACTTGTTTACTTTTCCTTCAACCCTTCCGTAAGAGCTTGAAAAGGCAGACGAACGCAGTCATGACGACTACGGTGTCCGGCTACCGGTCCGAAGCTTTGCAACGCCTTCAGCGAGGGCTCCTGGCCAGCCAGGACCCGGTCGACATCGGCGACCAGCGCGTCCACGCCGGCACGGTCGAGCCCGATCGCATGAAGGCCGATCACCCCGGCGGCGGCCTGGCAGAGGACGCAGCCCCGGACCTCATGAGCAAGCTCGGCGATCCGGGGACCATTCATCCGGAGGTCGAGACGCACGCGGTCGCCGCAGAGCGGGTTGTCGAGGCGGATGCTGACGTCATTGGGCTCGAGGCGGCCCTGGCGCGGCGCCTCCTTGGCGAGCTTGAGCAGCGTGTCCTGGTAGAGCGCGTCGCTCATGCGAAGAGCCGCCTTGCCTCGTCGAGCCCGGTCAGCAGCGCGTCTATATCGCCGTCCTCGCTGTAGGGGGCGATCGTCGCACGCGTCGTCCCGGGAAGATCGAAGCGCTCCATCAACGGCTGCGCGCAGTGATGCCCGCCGCGGCAGGCGACGCCGTGGCGGTCGAGGATCTGCGCGATGTCGTGAGGATGCGCCTGGCCGAGCGCAAAGGAGACGACGCCGATGCGCTGCTGCAGGCCGAGCGGCCCCAGCACGCGGAGATCCGGCACCTGGGCGAGGCCGTCGAGGAGACGCCCGGTCAGCCGCATCTCCTCCTGGGCGATGCGCGTCCAGTCGAGCCCGCTCATCCAGTGGCAGGCGGCGCCGAGCCCGATCACGCCGGAGACGTTGGGCGTGCCAGCTTCGAATCGCGTCGGCGGCGGGGCATAGATCGTCTTCTCGAAGGTGACGCTGCGGATCATGTCACCGCCGCCCATGAAGGGCGGCATGGCTTCGAGCCGCGAATGCCGGCCCCATAGCACGCCGATGCCGTGCGGCGCGTACATCTTGTGACCGGAGAAGGCATAGAAATCGACGCCGAGCGCCGGGATGTCGAGCGGCCCGTGCGGCACACGCTGAGCGCCGTCGACCAGAACAGCGGCGCCGACCGACTTCGCCGCTTCGACGACACGCGCGAGATCGACGACGGCCCCGGTGACGTTCGAGCAATGCGCGAGCGCGATCAGCCGCGTCTTCTTCGTGAGTACGCGATCGAGCGCGGCGAGATCGATGCGGCCCTCGTCGGTGACCTGCAGCACCTTGAGCACGAGCCCGCGCCGGTCGCGCAGCATCTGCCAGGGCACGATGTTGGAGTGATGCTCGAGCTCGCTGACGACGATCTCGTCGCCAGGCGCCAGCGCATCGCCGAAGCTGTGCGCGACCAGGTTGATCGCCGCCGTGGTTCCCGCGGTGAAGACGATCTCGTCGCGGCGGGCCGAGAAGAATTGCGCGATCTCGTCGCGCCCGCCTTCATAGGCCGCGGTCGCCGCCTCGGCGAGGCGATGCACGCCGCGATGCACATTCGCCCGCTGCGTCGTCTCGAAGCGCGTGACCGCCTCGATCACCGCAGACGGCATCTGAGAAGACGCGCCGGAGTCGAGGTAGTGGAGCTTCGGATCCGACGTCAGGAGGGGGAACTGGTCTCTCAGGCGCATGGGCACGAAGGAAGAGGCCCCCTCCCCATCCCTCCCCCTGCTGCGCAGGGAGAGGGGGTATGAAGCGGCGCGTGATCGTGTCCCCTCTCCTGGCGAAGCCGGGGGAGGGTTAGGGAGGGGGCCCTGTATCCAAGCCTCACGCCGGCACCGTGACCTTGCGGCCCTCGGCGCTCAAGGCATCCAGGGCTTCCTTGGTGTCGATGTCGACGAGCACGCCGCGGTCGCCGATCTCGACCTCGGTCACCTGGTCCTGATGCTCGCCGATCATGTGGCGGGCGCCCACGTCGCCGGAGATGGCGCGCATCTCGGCGAAGTAGCGCTTGCCCCAGAGCACCGGGTTGCCGCGCTTGCCACCCGAGGTCGGCACGATGATCGAGCGGTTCTCGACCGGATCGTAGGCCGCGATCAGTTTGTCGACCGCGGCCGCCGTCAGCTTCGGCATGTCGCCGAGGCAGACGATGACGCCGTCGGCTTCCGGCGGCAGCGCCGCGACACCGGTGCCGAGCGTGGTCGAAAGGCCTTCGCCATAGCGCGCATTATGGACGAAGGCGACCTCGCGGCCGGCAAGCGCGGCGCGTACCTGCTCGGCCTGATGGCCGGTGACGACGATGATCGAGAAGACCTTCGACGTCTTCAGCATGTCGACGACATGGGCGACCATCGCCTTGCCGTCGATCTCGACCAGCAGCTTGTTGGGCCCGCCCATGCGGCGCGACTGGCCGGCGGCGAGCACGAGCGCGGCGATGCGCGGCATCCTGGCTGGCGCCTTCTCCTGGTCGGGGCGCGCGGCGCGCGGCAGCGGACGCGTCGGGATTTCCTTGAGCAGACCGCCTGCGCCCATGCGCATCACGTCCTGAGGCTTGACCGGCGCACCGGCGAGCACGCGCTGGAGCACGAGATCGAAGCCGTTGAACTTGGGCGAGCGCGCGCAGCCGGGAAGGCCGAGCACCGGCGTCTCGCCGATGCGGCCCATCAGCATCAGATTGCCTGGATCGACCGGCATGCCGAAATGATCGACCTTGCCGCCGGCACGGACGACGCCGGCCGGGATCACGTCGCGACGGTCGACGACGGCCGATGCGCCGGCGACCAGCACGAGACGACAGCCATCCTCCATCAGCGCGCGGATCGATTGCGCGATCTCGATCTCGGAATGCTCGCAGCGCCGTTCGGCGACGAGCGCGCTGCCATGCTTCGCCAAGCGCTCGCGCGTGGTCTGCACCGTGCTGTCGAGCACGCTCTCCTTGGTGCCGGACAACCGGGTCTGCACCAAGCCGGTCGGCGTCGGGCGGAACGGCACGACGGAGACCAGCGGCCCCTTGAACTGCGCGACCTGCGCGCAGGTATCGAGCACCGAGCGCCTGACGGCGAAGGGGATGATCTTGAGCGTCGCGATCATCTGGCCGGGCTCGACCGGCTCGTAGCGTGGCACGACCGCCAGGGTCACCGCCTCGTCGACGAGGTTGAGCTGATCGAGACGCGCCGGATCGAAATCGGCGAGGCCGGAGCACGCCGCGAAGAGATTGGCGCGGCCGGTGAATGCCGCCGCCGCGGTCACGTGATCGCCGGCAAGCGCGGTCGCCAGCCTGTTCGCCGCCTCGTCTTCGGGCACGTCTCCGGGCTCGAGCCGCGCCGCGACGATCTCGTGGATGCCGGACGCCTCGAGATGCGCAACATCGGCTGCCGACAGCAGGCGGCCCTTCTTGAACACCTTGTCCTTGACCCGCTGGCTATGCGCCAGGATCGCGCCGGTCGCTTCTTTCAGGGGGACGGGGCCGAATTTCATTTCGCGTCCTTCCGCCGGACCTCGGTGATCTGGCCGAGGATCGAGACGGCGATCTCGGCCGGCGAGATCGCATTGATGTTGAGGCCGACGGGTCCGTGGATGCGCGCAAGCTCGGCGTCGGTCAGGCCCTGCTCCTTCAGGCGCTCGAGCCGCTTTGCGTGGGTGCGCCGGGAACCCAGCGAGCCGACATAGAAGGCCGGCGAACGGAGCGCGACCGTCAACGCCGGATCGTCGAGCTTCGGATCATGCGTCAGCGTCACCACGGCGGTCCGGCGGTCGGGATCGAGCTTCTGCATCGCCTCGTCCGGCCAGTCGTCGGAGAGCGTCACCGTCGGGAAGCGCGCATCGGTCGCGAAGGCGCGGCGCGGATCGACGATGGTGACGGCATAGCCCATGAGCGAGGCCATCGGCGCCAGCGCCTGCGCGATATGTACGGCGCCGACGATGATCAGTCGCGAGGGCGGATTGTGAACCTGGACGAAGATCTTGCGGCCTTCCGCCTCGACCGTGCCGCTCTCGTCGCGGTCGAGCATCTTCATCGCCGCCGCCAGCGCGTCGTCGGCGAGCGCGACGTCGCCGATTGTCTCGCCGCTCTCGAGCAGCGCCTGCGCGCCGGAGGCGAGGTCGGTCGCGAGCGCGACCGGACGCTTCGCTGCGCGGGCCTCCTGCAGCTTCGCGAGAAGCTCGGTCTTCATTCCAACGGCTCGACGAAGACCTGCACCTTGCCGCCACAGGCGAGCCCGACTTCCCAGGCTTGCTCGTTGGAGATGCCGAAATCGAGAAGCCGCGGCTTCAGATCCTTCATCGCCGCGAGGCCTTCCTTCACCACCGCACCTTCGATGCAGCCGCCGGAGACCGAACCGACGAAGGCGCCGGTCTCGTCGATCGCGAGCTGGCTGCCCTCAGGACGCGGCGAGGAGCCCCAGGTCGTGACCACGGTCGCGAGCGCGACCTTCTTGCCTTCCGCCTTCCACTTCGCGGCGGTGGCGAGCACGTCATCCGCGCCGGAATCGAACGGGAGTGCTTGGGTCATGCGGCATGTCCTTCCAGTCTGTCCGACCAAGCCGCGGCGGCTTCGAGACGCCGCGGCGCCGGGCGTGCCAGCGCATCGGCCAGCGACTCCAGGCTTTCGAGATTATGCACGGGACGGAACTCATCCACATGAGGCAAGAGCGCCTTCACGCCCATGGATCTGGGGGCGAAGCCCTCGTAACGCAACAGCGGATTGAGCCAGATCAGCCGGCGCGAGGATTTGTGCAGCCGCTCGATCTCGCGCGCAATACCCGCACCGGCATCACGGTCTAAGCCATCCGTGATGAGAAGGACGACCGCGCCCTGGGCCAGCACGCGACGGGACCAGCGCGTGTTGAACTCGTGCAGGGTCGCGCCGATGCGCGTGCCGCCCGACCAATCCTCGACATGCTGGGAGACGCGAGCGAGCGCCACGTCGATGTCCTTCTGACGCAGGTCGCGCGTGACGTTGGTGAGCCTGGTGCCGAAGACGAAGCTGTAGACGCGGTCCCGGTCGTTGGTGACCGCGTGCAGGAAATGCAGGAAGAGACGCGAATAGCGGCTCATTGATCCTGAGATGTCGCAGAGCGCCACCAGCGGCGGCGGCCGCTTGAGCCGCATGCGGCGCTTGAGGTCGATCACGTCGGGGTGGCCGCGCAAAGCGCCGCGGATCGTCTGGCGGAGGTCGACGCGGTTCCCGGCGGGATCGGCGCGGAAGCGCCGCGTCGGCTCCGGCCGGATCGAGGCGGCGAGGCGGCGGATCGCGGCCTCGGCCTTGCGGATCTCCTCCGCCGACATCTTCTCGAAATCCACGGTGCGCAGCACTTCCCGCTCGGAGAAGGTCAGCGTCGCGTCGACCTCGATCTCCTCCTGCGGCTCGGCTTCCGGGATCGGGAACTCGCCGGTATTGCCGCGCATCGCATCGGCGACGCGGCGCGAGACTTCCATCTCCTCGGTCGTCTCGGCGCGGAAGCTCGGCAGCACCATCGCCATCAGGCGCTCCATGATCTTCGGGTTGCGCCAGAAGACATGGAAGGCCTGGTCGAAGACCTCGCGCTGGTCGCGCCGGTTCACGAACACCGCATGCAGCGCCCAGTAGAAATCGGCACGGCTGCCGATGCCGACGGTCTCGATCGCGCGGATCGCATCCAGCACCTTGCCCGGCCCCACCGGAAGCCCCGCCGCGCGCAGCACGCGCCCGAACCGCATCAGGTTCTGCGCGAGCCGTCCGCCCTCAGGGACTGGGCCATCGAGCACGGTCTAAGACCTCGCATTCTTACGAGGCCCCCTCCCTAGCCCTCCCCCTGCTCCGCAGGGAGAGGGGACAAGACGCCGCACTCGTGCGTCGTGTCTCCTCTCCTGCCGAAGGCGGGGGAGGGTTAGGGAGGGGGCTTCGCGAGAGGACATCGCTACGCCGTCGCCTGGGCGCGGGCGATCTCGGCCTTCACTTCCGAGAGCAGGCGGTTGGCCTCGCTGCCCTGGATCTTGGCGATGTCGTCCTGGTACTTGAGCAGCACGCCGAGCGTGTTGTTGACCGCGTCGGGCTCGAGCTGGAGCTGATCGAGCTGGACCAGCGCGTTAGCCCAGTCGATGGTCTCGGCGACGCCCGGCAGCTTGAACAGATCGGTGCCGCGCAGCTTCTGGATGAAGGCGACGATCTGGCGCGAGAGCGTCGACGGCGCATTCGGCGCCTTGACCCGCAGGATCTCGAGCTCGCGCTCGGCCTTCGGGTAGTCGACCCAGTAGTAGAAGCAGCGCCGCTTCAGCGCGTCATGAATCTCGCGCGTGCGGTTCGAGGTGACGACGACAAGCGGCGGTTCCTGGGCGATCACCGGCCCGAGCTCGGGAATGGTGATGCGCCAGTCGGAGAGCACCTCCAGCAGATAGGCCTCGAAAGGCTCGTCGGCGCGGTCGAGCTCGTCGATCAGCAGCACCGGCGAGGGCGGCTCGTGCGCGATGGCGCGCAGCAGCGGACGCTCGATCAGGAAGCGGCGGTCGAAGATGTCGGCGCCGACCTGGGTGCGATCCTTGGCGCCGGTCGCCTCCGCCATGCGGATCTCGATCATCTGGCGCGCGTAGTTCCACTCGTACACCGCGGAGGCGACGTCGAGGCCCTCGTAGCATTGCAGGCGGATGAGGTCGCGCCCGAGCGTCTGCGAGAGCACCTTGGCGATCTCGGTCTTCCCGACGCCGGCCTCGCCTTCGAGGAAGAGCGGCCGCTTCAACGAGAGCGAGAGATAGACCGCGGTCGCGAGCGAGCGGTCGGCGACGTAGTCGCCCTTCTTGAGCAACGCGAGCGTCGCGTCGACGGAAGCCGGAAGCTGGGTCAAAGGAGAGACGTCCTGAAAGAGGGGAGCCGGCCCATCCTGCGCAGAGCGGGCCCGGGGTCAAGGGGAAGCCTCCGCGAGCCCGCGTCTTGATCTGAGTCAAGGCACGCGATCAGGCTTGGGTCATCTTGTCGAGATACTGGGATGTTTGAATCCAGCGGGAGACATTTCGATGCTTCGGCTCGCCGCCCTGTCCCTGGTTGTTCTTTCGACAGCGGCATCCGCGCAATCCCTGCCTGGGAGCGTGGTAGATGGACGAGAGCTTGCCCTTCGCATCTGTTCCGACTGCCACGTCGTCTCGCCGCGGCAGACGCGTTCGCCCACCGACGCGGCTCCGCCCTTTTCCGAGCGCGCACGCGACCCGGCAATCACCCCGCTCAGTCTTCGTGTTTTCCTGCAAACGCCGCACGCGCGGATGCCCGACCTGTCCCTCACGCGAAGCGAGATCGACGACCTGATCGCATACATCCTGAGCCTGCGAAACTAATCCTATCGGAAAAGGCCGTCGGCCAGGGGCGAACGCCAGCACCCGGTCTGACTGGGGATAGAACGTAACATATTGTCATTCCATCACAATTACATAGTCGCTAGTTCTGGTCGTCCAGCTGCGCGGGACGAGGCTTATCGCAACATGCCGTGCTATTTACGGCTCAACCAGGAGTTCCACGAAGGTATCATCGCGCTGTCGGAGAGCCTGCCGCCGGTGGGGACGCACCGGCGTCTCAGCCTGCGGCTGCGCCGCATACGTTCCCTCAGAAACCAGCGGGAGCAACTGGCAAGCCTCGGTCGTCGACGTCGAGATGATCCTGACACATCTCAAGAATCGCGACGACTCGGCGCTCCACCGTCTGATGGTGCGCGCGTGCTCGACATCTGGACGACGGCCGAAGCCTCATTTAGTCAAGAGGCCATGTCCGACATCGCCCGCAAGGCAGGCTAGCGTTCCGGATGAAAGCGGTTGTCCTCACCGCCCATGGCGGCAATGAGAACTTTGTGCTCGACACGAACTACCCGGACCCGCGGCCCAATCCCGGCGATGCAGTGCTGCGCGTGCGCGCCTGCACGCTCAACTATCACGACATCTTCACGCGCAACGGCATGCCCGGCATCAAGGTGCCGCTGCCGATCGTGATCGGCATCGATCTCGCCGGCGAGATCGTCGAACTCGGCAAGGAGGTCGCGGGTTTCAAGGTCGGCGACCGCGTCGTCGTCGATCCGATCGACCGCGTCGCCGGAAGCCTCATGGGCGAGATGTTCGACGGCGGCTTCGCCGAGTACGTCCGCGTGCCGGCGCATATGCTGGTGAAGATCGGCGACACGATCTCCTTCGCCGAGGCGGCGGCGATCCCCTGCGCCTATGGCACCGCGCACCGGATGATGATCACACGCGGCAAGATCCAGCCGGGCGAGAAGGTTCTGGTGCTCGGCGCCTCCGGCGGCGTCGGCTCCTGCTGCGTGCAGCTCGCCAAGTCGGCGGGCGCGACCGTCATCGCCGCCGCTTCCAGCCAGGCCAAGCTCGACAAGCTGAAGGAGCTCGGCGCCGATATCGGCCTCAACTACACGCAAGGCGACTGGGTCAAGGAGTGCCAGCAGCGCTTCGGCCGCGCCCGCGTCGGCCCGCGCGACCAGGGCGGCATCGACGTCGTGATCAACTTCACCGGCGGCGATACCTGGACCAAGTCCTTGCGTGTGATGCGCCGCGACGGCCGCATGCTGACCTGCGGCGCCACCGCTGGCTACGACCCAAAGGAAGACATCCGCTTCATCTGGACCTTCGAGCTCAACATCACCGGCTCTAACGGCTGGAGCCGCGACGATGTGGAGGCGCTGCTGGCGATGACGGCCGCCGGCAAACTGAAACCCGAGTTGCACCACGAGCGCTTCCCGCTGGAGCGCGCCGCCGAGGCCATGGCCGCGCTCGAAAGCCGCGCCTTCTTCGGGAAGATCGTCATAGAGCCGTAACGCAGCGAGAGACACCGAAGAACTCGACCAGGGCTTGGCCGTCCGCCTTGGCTAACGATTTGTTAAAGGTGCTATGATACGCTGAAAATGCCATGCATATCCTCACCGGCTTCATTCCGATCGGCGGCCATGAGATCAACGCGAGCGGGATCGCGGCGTGAAGCTCGGGTTCGTCAGACTCCCCAACCTCGATTGGATCCCGACGCGCCTCTCCGTCGGGCACAAGGTCGCAGGCTTCGCCACGCTCAGCACCGTCGTGATCCTCGTGCTGTCGGCGAGCATCAACATCTACGAGGCCCGGAGCCTCGTCGACCGCCAGCTCGTCGCCGCGCTGAAGTCGGCGGAAGCGAGCTTCGCGACCAAGGTCGAGGATCGCTCGAAGCGGGCGCTGACGGCGGCGAGCATCGTCGCGGGCATGCCGAGCGTTCAGAAGGCGCTCGCATCCCAGGATCGCGCCGCGCTCAGTGCCGAGTTCGTGCCGCAGTTCGGCGTCCTCAAGGAACAGTTCGACGTCCAGCAGATGCAGTTTCATCTGCCGCCGGCGACCTCGTTCCTGCGCGTCCACCGTCCGGACCGCTTCGGCGATGACCTGCGCGAGATCCGTCCCGGCGTCGTCGAGGTCAATACGAGCAATCGGCCGGTCAGCGGCCTAGAGATCGGCCGCGAGGGCCTCGGCCTGCGCGGCATCTTTCCCGTCTCTTCCGGCGGGCGGCATGTCGGCTCGGTCGAGTTCGGCCTCGCCTTCGACGAGGCCCTCTATCAGCTCTTCAAGCGCCAGTCGGGAATCGAGGCGGCGCTCTATCTCGCCGATGGCGACAGGCTCACCTACTTCGCCGCGAGCACCACGAGCTTCAAGGACCTCGACGTCGCCACCATCGCTGACGGCCTCAAGGGCGCGAGGATCATCGACCGGATCGTGCTCGACGGCAGGCCGCACGCGCTCATCGCAAGCCCGGTCCAGGACTTCGCCAAGCGGACGATCGGCGTCAGCGTCAAGGCCATCGACCGCAGCGAGTTCGACGCATCGCTCCTTCACGCCTGGCAGGCCTCGGGGGTCCTCGCCGGCATCGTCTTCGTACTGGCGCTGCTCACGATCTGGATCATGAGCCGTACGATCGGGCGGCCGCTGTCGATCATGGCGTACGTGATGCAGCGGATGTCGATCGGCGACCTTTCCCAGAACTACGAGCCGACCGGACGCGGTGACGAGATCGGCGACCTCGAGAAGGTGCTCAAGCGGTTCCGGAAGACGATCAAGGCGAACCGCGAGATGACCGCCGAGCAGAAGGTCATGATGGGGCGTCAGACGGAGATGCTGAAACGCCTGTCGGAGACGGCCGAGCGCGTCTGATCGGCCCCCATCGAGTGGTCCAGATGGAATGTTAGTTCAGAGTTGGCCGTTGCGCTAGTTGGAGCGTGGCCGGCGAAGCCGATCGGCGTAGCGCAGCCGGCCATGCGGCGAATGCAGGCACGAACACTTCCGGTGCAGGCGGTTTGTAGCCGAGCGATTCATGCGG
>VGEH01000168.1 GCA_016869375.1 Alphaproteobacteria bacterium
TTAAGACATCGGCTTGTCGGAGTTTCGAAACGATCTCTTCAGGCTTGTGCCTCTTCTTCGGCATTGCAGTCCTCCTTCTTGTCAAAAGACATAGTTCAGGGTGGACCACTTTTCAGGGGGAGGACCACTCCCGGCGCCGAGGATCGACTACACGCCTCTCCGCTCCGCGCTCTGAGCCGGCTCACGGATGGCCACGGCGCTATCCGCTCCGACAGGACTCGAAGCCACTTTTCAGCCCTGCCTTGTCGAGGTCGCGACCGATGAAGACGAGGCGGCTTCGCCTGGGCTCGTCTGCCGGCCAATGACGGGTAAAGCTCCCTTCCTTCAGCATGTGGACGCCCTGGTAGACGAACTGGCGATCCTCGCCGGCGATCGAAAGGATGCCCTTCGAACGCAGGATGTCCTGGCCGCGCTCGGCCAGCACCATGGAGATCCAGCTACCGAACCGCACCATGTCGAGCGGCTCATCGGAACTCAGGGATAGGCTCACGATCTCGTCGTCGTGCTCGTGATCGTCCTCCTCCAAAAACTTCGGCTCGATCTTGAGGATCCGGTCGAGATCGAAGGCGCCGCGGTCCAGCACCTGGGCGAGGTCGATCTCGCAACGCGCGGTGCGGTGGATCGGAGCGAAGCCGTTGATCTGGCGGATACGACGCTCGACCTCTTCGAGTTCCGCCGGCGACACGAGGTCGGTCTTGTTCAGAAGGATCGTATCGGCGAAGGCGACCTGCTCCTCCGCCTCGTGGCTGTCTTCAAGCCGCAGGAGGAGATGCCTGGCGTCCACCACGGTGACGATCGAATCGAGGCGCGCGCGCTTGCGAACCTCTTCGTCGACGAAGAAGGTCTGGGCGACCGGCGCCGGGTCGGCCAGGCCCGTGGTCTCGACCAGGATCGCGTCGAACCTGCCCTTCCGCTTCATCAGGCCGGCGAGGATACGGATCAGATCCCCCCGCACCGTGCAGCAGATGCAGCCGTTGTTCATCTCGAAGACCTCTTCGTCGGCGTTGACGATGAGGTCGTTGTCGATGCCGATCTCGCCGAACTCGTTGACGATGACGGCGTAGCGCTTGCCGTGCTCCTCGGTGAGGATGCGGTTGAGCAGCGTGGTCTTGCCGGCGCCGAGATAGCCGGTCAGCACGGTGACGGGTACCTGCGTCATGGAGAGCCTCTCAGTCATGAAGATTGACGATGTCGGCGGAGGGGTCGAGACGCAGCAGGAGCCGTCTGCCGCCGCGCCGGCGGATCGGGGGTGAGCGGTGGACGATGCCGAAGCGGTCGTCGCCGTGGGCCGATCCCTTTAACACGCCGACCCAGAAGGGCCGCAGCCGTCGGATCTGCGAGCGGTCGAGGCAGATCGCGTCGTTCCGGCCCGAGCCGAGAGACGGACGGTCGACTGCGGCCTCCGGAAGCCACTCGGTCCCATCGCCGTGATAGGTCGTGAGCAGCCGGAGCGTCCGCCGGTCGACATGGAAGAGGCTGCAGGCGTCGTCGGCGATGGCTTCCAGGTGCAGGTGGATCGACGTCGATCCCGCGAGTGTCGCGAAGCGACGGACGAGCGCAGACACGTCGGCCGCAAATCGAAGGCGTGCTCGCCGCCTGCCGCGCGCCGCACGCTTCAGAAGGGATCGAAGGCGAAAGCCCAGCACGGCCGGCGTGCCGTGCAGGCACGCGTCGAATCCCGGACTGCTCGCCAGCGCCGCGGCGACGCCCGCGATCCCGCGGTTCAGGGGGCGGCGCCAGACGACGAGATTGACGTCCGGTTGACGGATAAGGGCAAGGTCCGACGCCGCGGCGCTGGATGCTTGCCGGACGACGGGCTTTTCCTCCCGTTGCTCGGAAGGGCTCTCGCGCCGGACTGAACTGATCGCCGCAGGCATTTCCTCGCCCTTTCGAAGTAATTGAAACATTATAACATCACATTCGAAGGTCAAGTTCGTTCGTTGGCCGCGCGCGATGCCGGGCCAGGTCAAGCTATGTCAGGCCTTGCCCGCGGATCGGTCGCCGCCGTCATTCCTCAAGGCTGGATCATCGAGGCCGGTCCGTCGTCATGTCGATCACCTTGTCGGCGGTCGCCCTTACCAGCGCGAGGTCGTGGCTGATGAGGATCATGCCCATGCCGCGCTCGTCGACGACGCCGCGGAGAAGGTCGATCACCTCCTTCTGAACCAGAGGGTCGAGGCGCGAGGTCGGCTCGTCGGCGACGATCAGGCTCGGCTCCATCAGCAGCACGCGGGCCAGCGCCAGGCGCTGGGCTTCGCCGCCGGAGATCTCGCCGGGAAAACGCTCGAGCAAGGCAGGGACGAGCTTGAGCCGTTCGAGGAGCGGCGGCAGCGCGGCCGCGACGTCGAAACCGGGCATCACCTCGCCGAGATCGGCGAACTGGCGGCCGACGGTCCGGTGCGGGACGAAGACCGACACCGGGTCCTGGTGAAGCTTCTGGTAGCGCCGCCTCAGGCGTCTGAGAGCCGCCGGATCGCGGTAGGGGTCGGCTCCGGCCCAGGTGACCTCGCCCGCCTCCGGCACCTGGATGCCGAGAAGCACGTTGCCGAGCGTGGTCTTGCCGCAGCCGCTGGGACCGGTGAGCGCCACCAAGCCGCCGCGCGGCACATGAAGGTCGAGGTCGTCGAACAGAGCCGGACTCCCGGGATAGCCGAACCGGAGGCCGTGCGCCGTCAGCACGAGATCGTCCATGTCGAAGCAGCGCCGGCAACCGGTCCAGGTGGAAGGGTCGGCGGCGAGCCAGGCGCGCGTGTAGGGATGGGTCGGCTCCGTGAAGACCCGCGCCGCGGGGCCGCTCTCGACGATCCGGCCGTCCTTCATCACCGCGACCGCTCCGCCGAGGCTGCGCGCCAGCGCAAGGTCGTGGGTGATCGCGACCAGGGCACGGCCCTCCCGCACCAGCGACTTCAGGAGATCGGCGGTCCGGGCGACCCGGGCGGCGTCCAGGCCCTTGGTCGGCTCGTCGGCGATGACGACCGGCGAAGCCCCGACCAGGGCGGTTGCGACAAGGACGCGCTGGGCCATGCCGCCCGACAGCGAGAAGGGGTAGAGACGGGCGACACCGGGCTCGAGGTCGACAGCCGCGAGCGCCGCAGCCGGTCCCTCGCTCCGGTCGACGGCGGCCTCGGCGAGCTGGCGGCCGACCCGCATGGTCGGGTCCAGCGCCGCACGCGGCTCCTGCGGAAGCAGCATGATGTCGCGGGCCCACGACCGCCTGAGATCGTCGGCACGGTCGGCGGCGATCGGAGCGCCGCCGCCGATCGCGACGGTGCCGGCGACCGTGAAGCCGCGCGGCAGCAGGCCGAGGATCCCTTGCGCGACGAGGCTCTTGCCGCTGCCGGTTTCGCCGACGATCACCAGCGGCTCTCCCGGCCCGGCCGAGAGACTGACCTCGGAGACCAGTGCCGTGCCGCGGGCGTCGCGGATGGTAAGGTTGCTGACCTCGAGCGCGGTCACGGCGCGGACTCGCTTCGGACGGTCTCGTCGGCGAAGGCCTGGCCCGCAAGGGTGAAGCCGAGGACGGAGAGAAATATCGCAATGCAGGGAGCCGCCATCTGCGCCGGAGCCTCGGCGAGATAAGGCAGGAGCTCGTTGATCATCGCACCCCACTCGGGCGTCGGCGGCTGCAGGCCGAGGCCGAGGAAGCCGAGCGCGGAGATCGACATCACCGCCGACCCCAGCCCGAGCGTGGTGAGCGTCATGGTCTGGCGCAGCACCGGCGGCAGCACGTGGCGGGCAAGGATGACCGGCTTGGGGAATCCCGCGAGCTCGGCCGCCTCGACGTGCGGCTCCTGAAGCACGCCGATCGCGACCGCGCGCGTCATGCGGGCGAATTGCGGCCACAGCGTCAGCTTGATCCCGATCAGCATGGGGACGATCCCGCCGCCGAGGAAACCCGAAAGAAGGAGGGCGAGCAGGATTCCGGGAAAGGCCAGCATGAGGTCGGAGAGCCGCATGATGACGGCGTCGGTAAGCCGGGTGCCGTAGGCGGCGGCGAGGCCGAGAGCGACGCCGATGCCGGACGCGGCCAGGACGCAGAGAAGAGCGATGCCGAGCGACCTCGGCGCGCCGTGGACGACGCGGGCGAGCACGTCCCGGCCGAGATGGTCGGTGCCGAGCGGATGCGCCCAGCTCGCCGGCTCGAGAACGCGGAGGAGATCCTGGGCATTCGGATCGGTCGCGACCACGAGGGGCCCGAAGGCAGCCAGGGCGATCATGGCACCGACCAGGGTCAGCGACGCCGAGGGATAGCGGCGGACGCGCGGCTGGAAAAGCGTGTCGGACGGCGCGGTCATGCAGCGGCCCGCGCCGCCCGCCGCGGATCGAGCGTGAGGCAGACGAGGTCGGCGATGAGGTTGGCGGCGGCGTAGAGCAGGCCGATCATGAGCCCTGCGCCCATGATGATGGGGACGTCGCGCGCCAGCAGGGCCTTCACCAGAAGTTCGCCTAGCCCGGGATAGTTGAACAGCGTCTCGATCACCACAAAGCCGTCGACCACGTAGGCGAACTGCAGCGCGGCGAAGGTGGCGACCGGAATGGCGGCGTTGCGGAGCCCGTGCGAGCGGAAGGCCTGCCGGGCGCCCAGGCCCTTGATCCGCGCGAAGGTCATGTAGAAGGCGGCACGCACCTCGACGACTGAATTGCGGATGATGCGAACCGAGTAGGCCGCGAGCCCGAGCGCCAGGGTGATTGCCGGAAGGACCATGTGCGCGCCTGTGCGGAAGCCCGCCGGCGGAAGCCACCGCAAGGTAAGGGCGAAGATCGAGATCAGGCCGATTCCGACCAGGAAGGACGGCAGCGAGGCGATCCCGACCGAGACGGCCGTGGTCAGCCGGTCTGCCCATCCTCCGGGGCGGAAGCCGGCGAGCACCCCGATCGGCAGCGCGATAGCATAGGAGAGGAGCCAGCCGAGAGCGCCGAGCCCGAGGGTGAAGCGGCCATGATAGGCGAGCTCGTCGGTAACCGTCCGCCGCGACACCAGCGACCGGCCGAGGTCGGCGACCGCGAGCCTGGCGATCCAGTCGCCGTACTGGGCGACGAGTGGCCGGTCGAGGCCCTCCTCGCGCCGGATGCGGTCGGCGGTCTCGGCGGTGACGCGATCCTCGCCGACCCTCGCGGCGGCTATGCGAAGCGCGGTGTCGCCGGGGAGTGCGTGGACGAAGGCGAAGCAGAGCGTCGCCAGCACCCACGCGGTCAGCAGCGCCTGGGTCGCGCGCGCCGCGATCGCCCGGGCGATCGGGTTCACGACGCCCCTTGCTCGCCCGGTCGCATCGCCGCGACGATGCGGTCGCCGAAGGCGACCACCGCCGCCGCGGCGACGATGACGAAGGCGCCGGCGAGGCTGATCGGCGCCGGCAGCAGGCCGAATACCAGGAGATCGAAAGCAAGCGCCCAGATCATCGCCGTGTACTCGAAGGGCGCCAGCGTCGAGACCGGCGCCCGGGCGACCGCCTCGTTCATGGCGATATGGGCAAGCCCGCCAAGCAGGCCGGCGCCTACCAGATAGGCCATTGCCGGCGCCGACGGCGTCGCCCAGCCGAAGGGCCAGGTTAAAAGGCTGACGACGCTGCAGACGACCGCGAAGTAGAAGGCGATGGTCCCAGGCGGGTCGGTCATCGTCAGCGCCTTGATCTGTATCTTGGCGCCCGCGGTGGTCGCGGCCATGGCCAGGCCGGCGGCGACGCCGATCAGGATGCCGCCGTCGAGCGCCGGACCCTCGACGGCGGGAAGCAGCATGATCGCCACGCCGGCGAATCCGGCGAGCGCCGCGGCGACGACGACCGCGCCCGGCTTCTCGCCGAGGAACAGCACCGCGAAAGGGACGACCATCAGCGGCGCGAGGAAGCCGAGAGCGGCGGCGAGCGCCAGCGGCAGATAGGCGAGCGACACGAAGGAGAAGAAGGTCGCGGCGCAGCCGAACAGGTTGCGCTTGATGTGGCCGACGGGATTCCGGGTTTTGAGCCCTTCCGGAAACTGGCCCCGCCAGACGAGGAAGAGCATGATCGGCACCAGCGCGACCGCTGCGCGGAAGAACACGATCTGGCCGACCGGCGCCTCGAAGGAGGCAAGCCTCACGCAGAGCGTCATGGCGGCGAAGAGGCCGGTCGCGGCGAGCCTGAGCCCGATGCCGGCGGCCTCCTCCCGGCTCAGCCGAGACGCGATGACGGTCATGAGGATCAGGACCTCGCGGTCAGGCGCTCGAGGCGGAGGCGGTGCTCGAACGGATCGACGACGAACCCCTCGACTCGGCCGCCGACGCCCGCATCGGCGAACCGTCGTGGAAGACCACGCCCGGCCGCAGCGTCAGGGTCCAGGCACGGCCGTCCTCCGAGTTCTTCCAGGACGCGGCCAGGCCCGGCTGTATCCCACCATCGTCGGTCATCGCGACCAGGGTCTCGCCGACCCCGAGGCGGAGGAAGACGAAGCCGGCGCCGCTGGTCGGCTCCAGGCTCGCGACCTCGTTGGGCGCGACGATCTTCAGGGCCTTCGACATCTGTGCGGATGCCGGCGATCCCGAGGTGCCGGTCATCGCCAGCAGGAAGGCGAGCGCGGCGGCCGGCCGAAGAATTTTAATTGGACTTGTCCTCTTGTGGCTGGTCGCGTCACCGGAACCTGACCCGGTCGATCAGGTAGCGCATCTCGTAGGGATCGATGACGACGTTGTCGACCCGCTTGGAGACTGCGACGGTGTGCTCGAACCAGGAGACCGGGATGACCGGCGCCTCGTCGTGGATGATCTTCATGATCTCGCGTCGCAGCGTCGCCTTGCGCGTCTCCTCGAAGCTCGATACGTACTCGTCGGTCAGCGGCTTGACCCGCTCGCGTCCTGGCCAGTTCATCGTTCCCCACGTCGAGCGCTCGCGCGTGTAGTCCGGGACGATGGTGGCGATCACCTCGGGCACGTTGACGTATGTCCGTGCGAACATCGTCATCTGCATCGTGCCGTCCCTGATGGCGGCCGGGATGATCGCGGACTGTCCGGCCTCGATCGCGATCTCCATCCCGATCTGGCGGAGCTGTGCCTGGATCGCGGTCGCCATCACCGGCAGCTCCGCTCGCCCGGAAAGGGTCAGCATCTTCGCGGCGAGCCGGGTGCCGCCCTTGGCCCGGATGCCGTCGGCGCCCGGGAGCCACCCGGCTTCGGTCAGCAGCCTCTTCGCGCCTTCGACGTCATGGGGGATCGGCGGGAGCGAGGGATCGTGCCAGTCCTTCATCAGCGGCGGCAGGAGCTGCGTCGCCGCCGAGCCGGGATGGCGGAGGATGGCGGAGGCGATTCCGGCGCGGTCGATCGCCATCGAGATCGCGCGCCGGACCCGCACATCCTCGAACTGCGGCAGCCCACTGTTGAACGCGATCGGCCGGATACGCGGGATGGTGATGCTCTCGACCTTCAGCTGGCCGGCCCCGTCGATCCGCTGGATCGCGGTCGGCGCCACGGTGAAGACCAGATCGGCATCGCCCGCGACCGCAATGTTGGCCCGGGTATCGCCATTGCCGACAGCGGTGTAGCGGGCCTTGGCGATCGCCGGCTTCGCGCGGGCATACCCCTCGAACCGCTCCAGGTCGATGACCGCCTTGCCCTCGATCGCGGTGATCCGATAGGGGCCGGAAGCGACGATCTTT
Source organism: Alphaproteobacteria bacterium (assembly GCA_016869375.1). Classification (GTDB taxonomy): domain Bacteria; phylum Pseudomonadota; class Alphaproteobacteria; order SHVZ01; family SHVZ01; genus SHVZ01. The sequence goes on from VGEH01000168.1 coordinate 7,624, forward strand.
TGAACCTTGCCGTCCGATCCGAAAGACGATGGCGCCAGGATCACCGAGGCGTAGTCGGTGAGGAAGGGCGGCAGGACGCTGAACGGGGTTTTTGTCCTGATCACCACCTGCTCGCCCTCGGCGGCGACCCGGTCGAACGGCACCGCCGAGAGGCTCTCGCCCTCGAAGGCGGTCTTCAAGCTGGCGGCGACCGCGGCCGCGGTGATCGGGCTGCCGTCATGGAAGGTCGCGCCGGGTCGGAGCGTGAAGCGCCAGGTCAGCTTGTCGGCATCGATCGTCCAGCCGGAGGCGACGCCGCCGATCAGCCTCCCGTCCGGCTCGACCTGGACCAGCGTCTCGGCGATGCCCATGCGGGCGAGGATGTAGCCGGTGTCGGTCGGGTCGTTCGAGGAGTATTCCCAGGGAGCGACGACGCGGAGCAGCGCCTCGCCCTGCTGGGCGACGGCGGCGGCCGGGAGCAGCAGGAGCGCGCCCATAATGCTGGCAATGAGCTGTCGGCGAGCGCGACGCGAGGGGGTCATGGAGGTGGCCTTTCGTGAGATCGGAATCGGGGAAGGGACGGGGTGGGCCTTAGGCCGAAGATGCTGCCGTCGAGGCAGGGCAGGCGATTTCGCGATGGACGAGCGCAGAGGTGGAGCCGAGAGGCGGTATCCGTCCGAGGATGCCGGCGCGCATCGGCCCGGGACGCTCGCCGCGCGCCATGTATCCATCGGGACGGGATCCGTAGAGCTTCAGCAGATCGAGGACGGCGGCAGCGTCGCGATAGGGCATGAGGTCGCCGAAGAGATAGGTGAAGCGGTTCTCGCCCGACAGCGCGACGACGCATGGCCGTCTGCACTGGCTCATGCAGCGGATCTCGCGAAGGACGAACTTGCCGGCACCGACGTCGTGCCGGAACTGCGCGATCAGCTCCACCAGCAGCGCGCCCGGACGGCGCTCGTCGTCGCCCTTCCAGCCGTCGGGCCTGCAGCGCATGCAGACCGAAAGGCAAATCGGTGGGGTTCCCACAGTCATGCCGCTTTCCGCTGCCAGATCGGAAACGGGTCGGGCAGGTTCCGATAGCGGCCGAGGTCGAGCCGGTCGGTTCGGGCATGGGCGACGAGGCAGGCGTCGAGCGCCGCGCGCATGCCGGCCTCGTCGATCTCGGTACCGATGAAGACCAGCTCCTGGCGGCGATCGCCCCAAAGGCGATCCCAGTGCTGCTTCATCATGCACCGCCATTCGTCGTCGTCGGGCCAGCGCTTCTTCGGAACCGCCGCCCACCATTGGCCCATGGCTTCGGTCCGGCAGATGGCCCCGGCGATCGACATCTCGCCGACCCATCCGGGCCGTGTCGCCAGCCAGAAATGGCCCTTCGCCCGGATCAGGCCAGGCCAGGTTCGGGCCAGGAAGTCGTGGAAGAGCTGCGGATGGAACGGCCGGCGAGCACGGTAGACGAAGGACGCGATGCCATAAGCCTCGGTTTCGGGAAGATGTCCTGAATGGCCGTAAAGCTCCTTGTGCCAAAACGGATGCTCCTCCGCCTTGGCGTGATCGAAAAGCCCGGTGTCGAGGACCGCGTCGAGCGGAACCCTTCCGAAATCCGACTCGACGATGCGCGCATCGCGGTTCAGCGCCCGGACGATCTTGCGGACGAGATCGAGATTGCCGGGCGTCACCTCGGACGCCTTGTTGACGACGACGACATCGGCGAACTCGATCTGCTGAACCAGGAGGTCGACGAGGGTTCGGCCGTCGGCGTCGCCGGCGACCTCGCCGCGGTCGCGGAGAAAGTCGCTCGAGCCGTAGTCCTTGAGGAGGTTGATGGCATCGACCACCGTGACCATGGTGTCGATACGGGACACATCGGCGAGCGAGCGCCCGTCCTGGTCGCGAAAATCGAAGGTGGCCGCGATCGGCAAGGGCTCGGCCACGCCGGTTCCCTCGATCAGGAGATAGTCGAAGCGACCCTCGGCGGCGAGACGCCGGACCTCGGCCAGGAGATCTTCGCGCAGCGTGCAGCAGATGCATCCGTTCGACATCTCGACCAGCTTTTCCTCGGTCCTGGAAAGCCCGCCGCCGGCACGCACGAGGTCGGCGTCGATGTTGACCTCGCTCATGTCGTTGACGATGACCGCGACCCGGCGGCCTTCGCGGTTGTTGAGCAAGTGGTTCAGCAGCGTCGTCTTGCCGGCGCCGAGGAAGCCCGACAGGACGGTTGTCGGGAGGCGCGCGGAAGCGGCGGAAACGGTCGGGCCGGCGGCAGGCATGAGGGGCCTCGAAGCGAACGTCGAAATGATATGGGGGCTGTCCCAGATAACTCGGTTATGGAGTTATCATGGGACGGATACGACGGAGCCGATTGGGGGTCTCGAAGCAGGATCGCCTGATCGAACATTTCGTAGCAGGAACGACGGCGCGTACCGCATCGAGTCTCTGCGGAGTGAACCGCAAGACAGGGGCGTTTTTCTTTCATCGCCTTCGTGAACTGATCGCCCGCGAGCTGGAAGCCGAGAGCGAGGCGATGTTCGGCGGCGAGATCGAAGTGGATGAGAGCTACTTCGGCGGCCGGCGCAAGGGAAAGCGTGGAAGGGGCGCGGG
>VGEH01000169.1 GCA_016869375.1 Alphaproteobacteria bacterium
TGGGCTTCACCCGCCAGATGCTCCATCTGCGACCCCGGTCCAATGAGACAAGACGTTGCGTCCTATGGCTCAAATGGATTCGACGCCGCCCAGTTCAATGGTTCATCTGGGAAATGCGGGTTGAAATCGAGCATATCGTTCGAAGCCTGTCGGCGATGGCATGCCGGTCTCTATGCCTCATAAACGTGGAGGCGTCGAGATACGGAGAATCCAAGCGACTCGGCCGGACAGCGTTTCACCGCAAGGAAGCCAAACGTCTTGTCGAACAATCCTTTCTCGCACGCCTACTATCGTCAGGTCATCGCCCGAGCCAAATCAGCCGGATACACCTTCCACACGCTCAAGCAGTTCCTCGAAATCGGTGCTCCGGCCGAGCGGGCCTTCGTTCTTCGCCACGATCTCGACACTAAGCCGGGAACGCTCTGGCCGCTGCTCGAATGCGAGCGCGAGATGGCGGTGCGCAGTACCATCTTCGTGCGCGTGATGGCGAACGACTACAATGCACTCGGCTATACGGTGCTGCCGAGGCTTCGCGAAGCCGAAGCGGGAGGCTTCGAGATCGGTCTTCATACAAGCTTCGTCGAGTATGCGACGATCGTCGGCCTCGAGAACATGCGGGTGCTCGCGGCCGAGACGGCCGCGCTGAAGGCCTTCTTCACAGTTCATGGTGTCGCTTGCCATCGCGACATAAATTACGCCTACAACTCCCTGCCGTGGCTGGAGCAGAACTGGTCTGAGGTGCGTCGCGACCTCGGCTTGTCCTACCAGGCCTATGCGCCTGAATTCCTCGAGCGCGCCGTCTACGTCAACGAAGGCTTTAGCCCGCATCTCGGCTGGCGGAATCTGAAGCCTGAGGACGTCATCGATACTGGGCGCTCGATCTGCCTTTTGACCCATAGCCACTGGTGGTATCGAGACCACCCGTTCGAGGTGTGAGCGCCATGCGGGAGGGTACGAATACCAAGGAGAGGCTCTCGGCGCGGCTTTCGGCGAATACCCAAGGTTCGCGCGATATGAACGCGTTCCTGTTCGAGCTGGCAGGTATCGACGCGAGCGACTCGGTTCTGGAACTCGGATGCGGTAGCGGCAGCCACACCCGACGACTCGCTCCGTTAGTGCACTCAATAGTGGCGACCGACATTTCGGAAGAGCTGGTGTCTGTGCTCTCGCGCGATCTCGCGGATCGCCCGAACGTCCAGGTGATCGCCTGCGACATGGACGGCGCCACCGAAAAGCTGTCTGCTCGAAGGTTCGATCTCGTGACGGCAGTCTACTCGCTCTACTACAGCCGGAACGTCGGCAGCCTGGTTGAACGAATTGCGCGCAATTTGCTTGCCGAAAACGGCCGGTTTCTCACGATCTCGCCGGACATCGGCAACAATGCGGAGTGGTACGACGACCTGGCGCAAGTTTTCCCAATTGCGCCTGACGTCTTGCAGACATCAGGCGTCAGTCGCCGAATCGTGGGTCATGTGCTGGATAACTTCGCCAAGGTCACGTGCGTTCGCTTCGTCAACGAGGTGCGCTATCTGAGGCTGGCGGACGTCATGGCCTACTACGATGGATGTGGCGCCTACTGCCCCGCCGAGAGGAGAGGCGCGGCCGAACGCTACTTCGCAAGAAAATTCGAGGCAGAGGGTTCCTACAGCATCTTCAAGCGCGCACTCGCGATCCTGGCACGGGACGGCACGCCTCGTGCGAAGTAGGCTATTCCGTTCTCTTTTTGTTGCAACGAGCGGCTGTCATCCTTCGGCAACGAGAGTGCCCGGAACGAATCACTTGCGCCTGAGGGGGTTACGGTGCAACCTAGTCGTAGTGGTATCTGGTATCGGCTCCCACAAGGTGCTGAGTGCAAAGGCCGCGCATCCCGCGCCTAAAGGCGCTTCCGATCGAGGAGCAGGCGGGAATGAGCTTGCAGGCGGTCTCACCCGAACGGGTGCAGAACAATCCCCTGGACATCGTTGAAGAAATCCTCGCCGGCAATGAATGGCTGCATGAACGGGCGAGCGAAGAAGAACTGGCGGCAGAAGTGGAAGGGCGGTGGTGCGACTACCGTCTTTTCTTCGTCTGGCGCGAGGAAACGCGGGCGCTCCACTTCTCCTGCTGCTTCGATGCCCGCGTGCCGGAGAACAAACGGCGCGACATCCATGATCTTCTCTGCCTGATCAACGAGAAGCTGTGGCTCGGCCACTTCGAGGTCTCGAGCGACGACGCGATCCCGATGTTCCGGCACACCACCCTCTACAAGGGCGGTGCCGGCGCCTCGTCCGAATCGCTCGAGGACCTGGTCAACATCGCGCTCTCGGAGTGCGAGCGCTTCTTCCCTGCCTTCCAGTTCGTGATCTGGGGCGGCAAGGGCGCGGCCGAGGCGCTCGACGCCTCGATGTTCGAGACCCTGGGCGAGGCCTAAGCCGCCGGTCTATCGTCGGCCGATGACTGGACCTATCCTCCTCGTCGGCTGCGGCAAGATGGGCGGCGCTATGCTGGAAGGCTGGCTCGCACGCTCGTTGCTTTCCGCCGGCGCCCATCTCGTCGAGCCCAACGCCGACTCCGTCGCGGGTTTCCGCGGCAAGCCCGGCATCACCTGGCATCAAAGCCTCGACGCGCTGCCCCCCGACCTCAAGCCCGAGATCGTCGTACTGGGAGTAAAGCCGCAAACGGCGCCGTCGGTGCTGCCCCAGCTCGCGCGCTTCAGGGCCGCGACTTTCCTGTCGGTCATGGCCGGCAAGCGCATCGACGGCATGTCGAAGGCGCTCGGCGGAGCGGCGATCGTGCGCTCGATGCCGAACACGCCCTCGGCGGTCGGCCGCGGCATGACCGTCGCCGTCGCCGGCCCCGGCGTTACAGCGGCGGCGAAGAAGCGCTGCGACGACCTCCTCGCTGCCGTCGGCGAGGTCGCCTGGGTCGGGGATGAGGCGCTGATCGACCCGGTCACCGCCGTCTCGGGCGGCGGCCCCGCCTATGTCTTCCTGCTGATCGAGACCTTGGCCGCGGCCGGCGAGAAGGCGGGGCTTCCAGCCGATCTCGCGATGCGGCTGGCGCGCGTCACCGTCTCGGGCTCGGGCGAGCTCGCGCGGCTGTCGCCGGAATCCGCGGCGCAGCTTCGCCAGAACGTCACCAGCCCCGGAGGCACCACGCTCGAAGCGCTCAAGGTGCTGATGGCGGCGGACGGCATCCAGCCTATCTTCGATCGCGCCATCGCCGCCGCGACCAGGCGGGCGGCGGAACTCGGCAGTTAACAGCCTTGACGGTTGCTCAGGCAAGAGGCGCCGATTACGATTTCGGTCAAACGGGGAGGGTTGGATGCTCAAGCTCAGCATGTTGAAGCCCAGCGTCAACAGCATGGCGGTGCGCATGTTCATGCGCGCGTCCGGCCTGCCACATGACGAGGCCGATGTCTGGGGTCACACGCGCTCGCCGGAATTCCTGGCGAAGTGCCCGGCGCATATGACGCCGATGCTGGAATCGAGCGACCTGCCGAAGGCGGCGATGTGGGAGAGCTGCGCGATCATGCAGTATCTCTGCAACAAGCACGGGCTCTCGAAATTCTATCCGACCGACCCCGGCAAGCGCGCGATGATCGATAGCGCGATGTTCTATCACACCGGCACGCTCTACCCGCTCATCGCGCGCGCCACCTATCCGGCGCTGGGATTCCCGGCCTATCCGGGCGAGGTGGGATCGAGCGATGCTTCGCCCGCCGACAAGGAGAAGGCACGGAAGTCGGCGGAGGATGCGATCGCCGAGGTGCTCGAGGTGTTCCGCACCTTCTATCTCGGCAGCGAGAAATTCATCGGCGGCGCGAGCCCGTCGATCGCCGATATGCGCGTGGCCTCCACGCTCGAATTCCTCGGCGCGATCGACTATCCCATGCCTGCCTGGGCGAAGGCCTATGTCGCCGACATGGAGGCGGCGCTGGGCAAGGCCTATGCGGAGCCGGTGGCGGACGTCCGGGGTTACATCCAGTACGCCAAGTCGCAGAAGAAGTGACCGCCCTCCCCACATCAGGAGGAGCCCGATGATCAAGGGCCTGCACCACAACGCCTATCGCTGCCGCGACTCGGAAGAGACGCGCGCCTTCTACGAGGACTTCCTCGGCCTACCGCTGAGCGGCGCGCTCGAGATCGCCGAGACCAAGAGCGGCCGGAAGACGAAGGTACTGCATACCTTCTATCGCCTCGACGATGGCTCCTTCCTTGCCTTCTTCGAGGCGCCGGACATGCCGTTCGAGTTCAAGGCGCAGCATGATTTCGATCTGCACATCGCGCTCGAAGTCGCGCCCGAGGTGCTGAGGCCGATGCTGGAGAAGGGCAAGGCCGCGGGTATCGAGACGCGCGGCATTTCCGATCACCGCTTCATCGACTCGATCTACTTCCGCGATCCCAACGGCTACGTCGTCGAGCTGACCGCCAAGCGTGCCGGCCATGACGAGGAGATGGCGCCGGGCAACGCCAGGTCGCGCGACATCCTCACGCGCTGGACCGCGGAGAAGCAGGCGCCGCGCGCAGCCGAGTAGCTGCACGTTGCGGATTGTCCGCCGCTTTCCGCGACGGGTTCGCGAGATCGAGCATCAATGGATTCCGATGTCCGACGGCACGCGGCTGTCGGCGCGGATCTGGCTGCCGGTCGATGCACGCGAAAAGCCGGTGCCGGCGATTCTCGAATACCTGCCCTATCGCCATCGCGACGGCACCTATGTGCGCGACAATGGCATCCATGCCTATTTCGCCGGTCACGGCTACGCCTCGCTCCGCGTCGACATCAGAGGCTCGGGCGAATCCGAGGGCGTCCTGATCGACGAGTATCTGAAGCAGGAGCAGGACGACGCGCTCGAGGTCATCGCCTGGATCGCGCGCCAGCCCTGGTCGACCGGCAAGGTCGGGATGATGGGGATTTCCTGGGGCGGCTTCAATGCGCTGCAGGTCGCGGCGCGCCGCCCGCCGGAATTGAAGGCGATCATCACCGTCGACTCGACCGACGACCGCTATACGGACGACGCGCATTACATGGGCGGCGCGCTGCTCGGCGAGAATATGGGCTGGGGCTGCGCCTTCTTCATGCAGCAGGGCCGCGCACCCGACCCGGCGGTCGTCGGATCACGGTGGCTCGAGATGTGGAAGCAGCGCCTGAAGACGATTCCGCATCCGGTCGAGCGCTGGATGAGCCACCAGACGCGCGATGCCTTCTGGCGCCATGGCTCGGTCAGCGAGAATTTTGGCGCGATCCGCTGCGCGGTCTATGCGATCGGCGGCTGGGAGGATGCCTACACCAACGCGATCCTTCGCCTGATGCGCGGCCTCGATGCGCCACGGAAGGCGCTGATCGGGCCCTGGGCGCACACCTATCCGCATGTCGCCGACCTCAACCCGATGGGCTTCCTGCAGGAGGCGATGCGCTGGTGGGATCACTGGCTCAAGGATCGCGACACCGGGATCATGGACGAGCCGATGATCCGCGCCTAGATGCAGGAGAGCGTGCCGCCGGCTCCCGTCTACGTCCATCGCCCGGGCCGCTGGATCGCCGAGCGCGGCTGGCCGACGACATCGGTACGGCCGCGACGCTTCGCCCTCGGCGACAGCACGCTCGGGGAGCAGCGGCCGAAGCGTGCGCGATTCTCCTTGCGCTCGCCGGAGACGACAGGCAGCGCGTCCGGCACCTGGTGTCCGTTCGGCAGTCCCGGCGACGTGCCGACCGACCAGAACGAGGATGACGGCCGCTCGATCTGCTTCGAGACGAAGCCGCTGACGCGGAGCATCGAGCTCTTCGGCACGCCCGAGGTGGTCCTCGATCTCGCGGTGGATCGGCGCCAGGCGAACATCGCCGTCCGTCTCTCCGATATTGCGCCCGACGGTGCTGCGACGCGCGTCACCTACGGCATCCTCAATCTCTCGCATCGCGACGGCCATGCGCGGCCGCGGCCGACGGTGCCCGGCCGACGCATACGTGTACATCTCAGGCTCAACGATCTCGGCCAGGCAATCCCGAAGGGTCACCGCCTCAGGCTCGCGATCTCGGCCGCCTATTGGCCGATGATCTGGCCGGCGCCGGAGCCGGTGACATTGACGCTCTTCGCCGGACGCGGCGCCGCGCTCATCCTGCCGGTGCGGACGCCGCAGCGGCGGGATCGATCGTTGAAGCCGTTCGAGACGCCGGTGACAGCACCCGAAAAGGACGTGGTCGATATCGACCGCGGGCCAAGGGTGAACGAGATCCGACGTGATATCGCCACAGGCCGTCAGACCGAGATCACGCGTCGCGGCGGCGGGTCACGCCTGCCGCACGGGGTTGTGACCTCGATCGACGGCACCTATCGCCTGGAAATCCTGCCGGAGGACCCTGGCTCGGCGTCGTGCGAGGCGGGCTGGACCACCCGCCAGGAGAAGGGGCCCTGGCGGGTGCGCGTCGAGACCCGCACCCGCCTTACCTCCGACGCGGAATTCTTCCATCTGGATGCGGAGATGGCGGCCTTCAGCAAGGACCGGAAGGTCACCCATCGGCGCTGGCGGAAGCGGATACCGAGACGGCACGTCTAGGCGCCTGGCGGTCGGAGAACGCCCAAGACCCTCAATCCCTTCGAGGGTTAGTGGATACCTGAAAAACCCGCCGAAATACCTTGCCGGGGCGGGGGAAATCTCTATATTCCGCCTCGTCATTCCCGGTTATGGCCCGGGCTTGTCGTATCAGAGTGATGGGTCGATGAAGCAGGTGGGCCGCGGCCCACCTTTTTGTTTGGGCCGCGTCTGCCGCCCGCCGATCGACCCGCAGGGATCTTAGAGGAACGTCTTTGTCCGAACCCCACGACGAACAGGTCGGGACTGCCGTCGAGCGTATCGAGCGCCTGCTCGCGCCGTCGCTGGACGCGATGGGCTACGAGATCGTCCGCATCCTGATCACGGGCAAGCACAAGCCGACGCTCCAGATCATGGCCGAGCGCAAGGACGACCAGGCGATGACGGTCGAGGATTGCGCCGATATCAGCCGCCAGGTTTCGGCCGTGCTCGATGTCGAGGATCCGATCCGGTCCGCCTACACCCTCGAAGTGAGCTCGCCTGGTCTCGACCGGCCGCTGACTCGGCCAAAGGACTTCCAGCGCTTCGTCGGATACGAGGCGCGGCTCGAGATCCGCTTCCCGATCGAGGGGCGGCGGAAATTCACTGGCAAGCTCCTCGGCATCGAGGGCGAGACGGTGAAGCTGAAGGCGGAGACAGGCGAGGTGGCGCTGCCCTACGCCCAGATCCAGAAGGCACGACTCGTCCTGACCGACGAGCTGCTGCGCCAGGCACAGAAACACTGAACGGACGTGACGATGGAAACCGGACTGGCACTCAATCGATTGGAGCTTCTGCAGGTCGCCGACGCGGTTGCACGCGAGAAGGCGATCGAGCGCGACGAGGTCCTGGAAGCCATGGAGATGGCGATCCAGAAGGCCGGCCGCTCCAAGTACGGCCATGAGCACGACATCCGCGCGCAGATCGACCGCCAGAGCGGCGACATCAACCTGATGCGTTTCCGCCAGATCGTCGAGACGATCGACAACGAGGCGGTGCAGATCACCGTCGAGGACGCCAAGCGGATCCATGAGGATCCGAAGGTCGGCGACTACATCGTCGACACGCTGCCGCCGATCGATTTCGGCCGCATCGCCGCGCAGACGGCCAAGCAGGTCATCGTGCAGAAGGTCCGCGACGCCGAGCGTCAGCGCCAGTTCAAGGAGTACAAGGACCGCACCGGCGAGATCGTCAACGGCCTGGTCAAGCGCGTCGAATTCGGCAACGTCACGGTCGACCTGGGTCGCGCCGAAGCGATCCTCCGCCGTGACGAGCTGCTGCCGCGCGAGAGCTTCCGCACCGGCGACCGCGTCCGCGCCTATATCTATGACGTCCGCCAGGAGACGCGCGGACCGCAGATCTTCCTCTCGCGCACCCACCCGCAGTTCATGGCGAAGCTCTTCGCCCAGGAAGTGCCGGAGATCTACGACGGCATCATCGAGATCAAGTCGGTCGCCCGCGATCCGGGCAGCCGCGCCAAGATCGCGGTGATCAGCCACGATTCCTCGATCGACCCGGTCGGCGCCTGCGTCGGCATGCGGGGATCCCGCGTGCAGGCGGTCGTGCAGGAGCTGCAGGGCGAGAAGATCGACATCATTCCGTGGTCGCCCGATACCGCGACCTTCGTCGTCAACGCGCTGGCTCCGGCGGAAGTCGCCAAGGTCGTGCTCGACGAGGAGGCCGGCCGCATCGAGGTGATCGTTCCCGACGACCAGCTTTCGCTCGCCATCGGGCGGCGCGGCCAGAACGTGCGCTTGGCGTCGATGCTGACCGGCTGGGACATCGACATCCTGACCGAGGCGGAAGAGTCCGAGCGCCGCACCGAAGAGATGCGTCGCCTCTCCTCCAAGTTCATGGAGGCCCTCGACATCGACGACGTCATCGCCCATCTGCTGGTGACCGAAGGCTTCACCTCGGTCGAGGACGTTGCCTTCGTTCCGCTGGACGATCTTCTGTCGATCGAAGGCTTCGACCGCGATGTGGCGAGCGAGCTGCGCGAGCGCGCGCGTGCCTACATCGCCGAGCGCAACGAGAAGCTGACGCAGCAGCGCAAGGATCTCGGCGTCGCCGACGAGGTGGCGGCGCTCGAGGGCCTGACGCCCGAGCACCTGGTGGCGCTCGGCGAGAAGGGTGTGAAGACCTTGGACGACCTGGGCGACCTCGCCTCCGACGAGCTGATCGAGATCGTCGGCAAGGAAGAGATGAACGAGGAGCAGGCGAACGAGATCATCATGGCGGCGCGTGCCCATTGGTTCGAAGGCGAGGGCAAGGAAGGGGCGGGCAGTGGTGCCGGCTCATCCGCTCACGCCTGAGGGCGAGACCGGCCCCGAGAGGCGCTGCCTCGCGTCGGGCCGGGTCGCAGCGAAGGCGAGCTTGATCCGCCTGGTCGTCGGTCCCGACGGCAAGGCGGTGCCGGACCTGGATGCGAAGCTGCCGGGCCGCGGTCACTACCTGGCACCTGAGCGTGCGGTGGTGGAGCGGGCGGAGGCGAAGGGGTTGATCCGCCGGGCGACCGGCGCCGAGGTCGAGCCGGGACTGGCCGACCGGCTGGAGGCGCTGCTGGTCCGGCGGCTGGTCGAGCGGATCGGGCTTGCCCGCAAGGCAGGCCAGGCGGTGGCGGGTTTCGAGAAGGTGCGCGAGCACCTGAAGGCAGGGGGCACCGAGGGTGCCGTGCTGCTGGAAGCGAGCGACGGTGCCGCCGACGGGCGGGCGAAGCTCGTGCCGCTGGCGCCGGGTGCGGCGGTGGTCGATTGCCTGGATGCGAGGGAGCTCGCGCAGGCCTTCGGCCGCGAGCACACGGTGCACGGCTTCGTGGCCAGGGGTGCGTTCGCCAAACGCATCGGGCTCGAAGCGGAGCGGTTGAAGGGTTTGCGGAAGAGTTGAGGGTGTTGAGAGCGTGACGGAAAGCGAAGGCCCGATGACGGCGACCGACGAGCAGGACCGCAAGAAGATGCTGAGCCTTTCCCGCCCGGGAAAGCTCGAGCTGAAGAAGACTGTGGAGGCTGGGCAGGTCCGCCAGAGCTTCCCGCATGGCCGGTCGAAGACGGTCACCGTCGAGGTGAAGAAGAAGCGCACCTTCGCCCAGGGTGCCGGCGGTCGCATGACCGAGGTCCGCGATGCGCCCGAGCTCGACATGGAGCTCGATGCCGATCAGGCGCACGCCGTCCGCAACCTGACCGCCGAAGAAGCGCAGCGCCGCATGAAGGCGGTGCAGGAAGCGACCCATGCCGAGGCCGAGGCCAAGGCAAAGGCCGAGACCGACGCCGAGCGCGCCGTTCACGAGGCCGAACAGGCTGCCGAGGCCGAGGAAGCGCGCCGTGCCGAAGAGGCAGAAGCCGCCCGCCGCGCGGAAGATGCGAAGCGCGCCGAGGAAGCAGCGGCGAAGGCCGTCGAAGCCAGGAAGGCGGACGTAGCGCCGCCTCCGCCCGCGCCGGCTCCCGCCGCTCCGCCGCCCCCGCCTGCCGCTGCGACGCCCGCTCCGGCACCAC
>VGEH01000170.1 GCA_016869375.1 Alphaproteobacteria bacterium
GCCGATGCCGAGCAGCGCGTTGGCGAGGCGGAGCAGCGGATCAAGGCGGCGCGCGCCGAAGCCGAGAAGCAGATGAAGGAAGCCGCGGATGCGGCGGCCAAGGCCGGTGCGCTCGGCGCTCTCTTCGCCTTCTTGTCGCTCGCCCTCGGTGCCATCGCCTCGGTCGTCGGGGCGCTCTCGTCGAGCTCGGGTCGCGTTCGGGTCGCGCTCCGCTAGACGCGACGGACTCGCAAAACGAAAGGCCGCCCGCATCGCTGCGGGCGGCCTTCGCTTGAGCGAAGATCGCGGGCTTACTCGGCAGGCTCGAGCTTCTTCTCGGCGAGCTCGTCGGCGGTCTTGAAGAAGCGGGTTTCGAGATCGCGCTGGTTCTCGTAGATCGACCCCTGGTTCGGCGCGGGCGGGTAGGGGAGCCGGATCGGCAGCTCCTTCATGCGCGGCGCCACGGTGTCCTCGCCGCACACCAGCATCGCTTCCCACTTTTCGAACGACTCCGGCTTGTAGATCAGCGGCCAGGCGTCGGCGGTGCGGTACTGGTGCAGCAGGAAGCGGCGCTGCTCGCCCGAGGTGTTCGCGGCCGAGGCATGCAGCAGGCGGACATGGTGGACCGTGATCGAGCCGGCCTTGCCGAGGCACTGCACGGCCTTCGAGAAGTCGATGTTCGACTTCGACGGGTCGATGCCGCCGACGAAGTAGCCGTTCGTGTGGTGATCGTAGGTCGGGCCCTTGTGGCTGCCCGGGATCACCATCATCGCGCCGTTATCCGGCTTGAAGTCGTCGATCATGATGCCGACGGCGGCGAGATCGTCGTTGGTGTGCGGGTAGAAGGCCCAGTCCTGGTGCCATTCGATCGGGGAGCCGAAGCCGGCGGACTTCAGGTTCAGCTTGGAGACGTCGAAGCGGATGTTCGGTCCCCAGAGCTTCTGCAGCACCGAGAGGATCTTCGGGTGCTTGACCATCTTCTCGTAGACCGGATGCCAGGCATGCGGTGTCTTGATCCGTCGGACCTTCGGCGCGTCCTTGGTGTGGCCCGGCTCGAGGTCGTAGACGTCCGTGTGGGAGGAGACAGCCCGGGACTTCTCGACGAATTCCTCGGTCACCTGCCGAAGCTCGGCCACTTCCTCGTCCGACAGCACGTTCGGCACGACCAGATAGCCGCGCCGGTTGTAGGTTTCGACGTCCTTGTCGCTGATCATCGCGCTCTCTCCGCCGGGCACCGGTCGTGTCTCAAAGGGGTCGCTGGCACGGCAGCCCTGTCGTTTCGGAAACAACAGGCTCCTTTAGTGCCCATTCAATGTAGCGCCGGAGTGGCTTGCCATCAATGACGGCCCATCGGTAGACTTCGTCTAAATGAAGGCGGAATTTCGCAGGCCGGAACGGCCGGAGATTCCCGGGACGATCAGAAGAACGGGCCTTCGCGGCCGCAACACGGAGGGGACGAATGTCGATTTCCAGGCGGAAACTCTTGGGCTACAGCGCCGGCGCGGCGAGCCTTCTGGCAGCACCTTATGTCGCTCGGGCGCAAGCACAGGCGATCCGACTCGTCTTCTCGCACCATGTGCCGACCGCGCATCTGATCCATGGCGTCGCCGAGAAGTTCGCCGACCAGGTGAAGTCCCTGACGAACGGGCAGGTGACGATCGAGATTCGTCCTGCCTCTCAGCTCTTCAATCTCCGTACTTCCGCGGAAGCGCTCCAGCTCGGCACGCTCGACCTTGCCTGGACCGATCTCGGTACGCTGGCCAACTGGCAGCCGCAGTTCGGCTTCACCTCGGTGCCGTTCCTGTTCAACGACTACGATCACGTCAAGAAGGTGCTGTACGGGCCGGTCGGACAGGGTGTCGTCAAGGACGCGAAAGACACGCTCGGCGTCGACATCCTCTGCCTCGGTGCGTCGGGCTTCCGCATCTTCGTTTCCAAGCGCGAGATCAAGGGCGCCAATGACGTCCGCGGCATCAAACTGCGCGTGCCGGAGATTCCGGTTTATGTCGAAATGGCGAGGGCTTTGGGTGCCAATCCGACGCCGATTCCCGCAGGAGAGATCTACACGGCCCTGCAGACCGGCGTAATCGACGCCTTCGAGGCGCCCGCGGACTTCGTCACCAGCGGCAAGCACTACGAAGTCGCAAAGTTCATGACGCGGACTCATCACATCTTCACCGAGGTCTCGATGATGTCGAGCGCCAAGAAGATGGCGTCCCTGCCGCCGAACGTGCAGAAGGCGCTTCGCGATGCGGCCGTCGAGCAGGTTTCGAAGCATATGTGGGACGCCAACCTCAAGATCCAGGGCGATGCCTGGAGCGAGCTGAGCTCCAAGGCAACCGGCAATCCTTCGCCCGACATCCCGTCCTTCCGATCGAAGATGGGGCCCGTCATAGACAGCTTCGTCGGCAAGGCCGGACCGAAGGCAAAGGCCTATATCGAAGCCGTCCAGAAGACGGCCTGACCTCTCGTGATCGACTGCGAACGCCTCCGGACCGTTTCCGGGGGCGTTCCGTCCTGAGCTCCCCCATGTCCCCTTTCGTTCGCTGGGCGACCGGCCCGTTGGTCGGTCGCCTCCGGATGGCGCTTACCGCGATCTCGGTGGCGCTCCTCGCCGGATACTTCGTGCTCGTTCTGCTGCAGGTTTTCTTTCGCTATGTGCTGAACGAGTCCCTTTTCTGGGCCGAGGAGTTCGTGCGTGGCGCGATGCTTTGGGGCGTGATGATCAGCGTCGGTCTGGTAGCCGCCTCCCGCACCCACATCCGCATCGAGATTCTCGAGCTGATGCTCCCGCCCGGCGGGCGGCGCTATGTCGTCGCACTTGCCGACGCGCTCACCGTCGCCTTTTTGCTGACTCTGATGTGGGCCGGCATCGAGTTCGTAGACCGCACGTGGTTCCAGCAGTCGCCGCTGCTTGAGGTGCCGAAGTACACGGTCTATCTCGCCATCCCGATCGGGGCGGCGATCGAGGTGGTGATGACCTTGCTGACGTGGCAGCAGCACGACTCTTCCGACATTGCCTCGGATCGCACGCTATGACTGTCGGGCTGATGCTGGTCCTGTTCTTCGTCTTCATGTTCATCGGCATGCCTATCGCCTATTGCATGGGATTCGCCGCAATTATCGCCATCCTCGTCGACGGTCAGCTCCCGGTGCTGCTGCTGGCGCAGCAGTTCTACGACTCGCTCGACAATTTCGCGCTGCTCGCCGTGCCTTTGTTCATCCTGGCGGGCGAATTGATGAGCATCGCTGGTATCACCGCGCGGCTGGTTGGCATGTCCAAGGCCCTGATCGGTCATCTGCGCGGGGGGCTCGCGCAGGCGAACATCCTTTCCAACATGTGCATGGCTTCGGTTTCGGGTTCGGCGCTCGCAGATCTAGCCGCGATCGGCTCGATCATGATCCCGGCGATGAAGAAGGAGGGGTACAAGCCCGCCTTCGCCGTAGCTGTCACCTCCTGTGCGGCGATGGTGGCGCCCATCATCCCGCCCAGCATCGTCGCGGTGATCTACGGGTCGGTTACCGGCGTCTCGATCGGGGCTTTGTTTCTGGGCGGCGCGGTTCCGGGCATCATCGCTGGCACCGCGATGATGGGCATTACGTGGTTCATCGCACCTTATGCCGGCGCCAAGCCGCTGCCGCGCGCAACCTCTCCCGAGAGGGTACGCGCGGTCTGGGTCGCCGTCCCGGCTCTGGTCATGCCGGCGATCATCATCGGCGGGATCCTCGGTGGCATCTTCACGCCGACCGAGGCCGGCGCAGTGGCCGCCCTCTATGCGCTTCTCTACGGCCTCGCAGCGCGCCGGCATACGGCCGGTTCGCTCTACCGCAATTTCGCCTCCGCGGCTGAGGTAACGGCCAGCGCTTTGGTGACGCTCGGCGGAGCGGCGCTGTTCAGCTGGGTGCTGAGCCGAGCCGGCGTCGGCCAGGCCGCGCTCGAGCTGATGCTGTCGATCACGGACAATCCTAAGCTGGCGATGGCGGTGCTGATCGTCTTCTTCTTCCTGCTCGGCACGTTCCTGGAGCCGGTACCGGCCCTTATCATCGTCGTCCCGATCATGGGGCCGATGATCAAGCATCTCGGCTATGATCCGGTGCATTTCGGCATCGTCACGATCATGCTGCTGATCGTCGGATCGGTGACGCCACCGGTCGGCGTGCTGGCGATGGTCGCCTGCCGGATCGCCGGCATCAGCTACAGCGCCGCGCTCGGTATGCTCATGCCCTACACTCTGACCTGGCTGGCGGTCGTCTTCCTTGTCGCCTATGTGCCGGAGCTCGTGCTCTGGCTGCCGCGGATGATGCAATAGCTCAGAACGCGTAGTCGGCGAGATTCAGGGCAGGTTTCTGCCCTAAAGCGGCTTCCGCGAGCAGGCGCCCGGCCATGGGCCCCATGGTTAGGCCGCCGGCGCCGAGGCCGTTGCCGATCAACAGGCCCTGGATGCCCGTCGCCGGCCCCAGCATCGGCAGATATGAAGGCCCGGCGGGGCGGAAGCCGATGCGAGTCTCCAGCAGCGTGGCGTTGCGCAGCCCCGGCGCGAAGGAGAGCGCGAAGCCCAGCACCTCGGACTGGCCGGCGGCCGTCACTCGATAGTCGAAGCCCGATCCGGTCTCGCGCGTGGCGCCGACGACGACCCGGGAATCGTCAAAGCAGAGCATGTAGTAGCTGTTCATCGGCAACAGCACCGGCCAGTTGCTCGTATCCACGCCGCCCATGCCGAAATGCAGGATCTGGCCCTTCTGTGGCGCGATCGGCAGTTCGATGCCGATCGGCTTCAGGACCTCCGGCGCCCAGGCGCCACCGGCGAGGATGACGGAGTCGCCGTCAATCTTCTTTCCATCGGCGCCGATGCAGACGGCGCGATCCGCCTCGCGGTGCAGGCTGACACGTTCGTTGCGTTGGACGGCACCGTGCGCGACAGCGAGCTTGAGCATCGCCGCGGAGAAGGCCCGCGCTTCGACGCGCGCTGCGCCGCTGACATGGATCGCCTCCAGATCGTCGCGGAAGGGTGGGAACAGCTTGCGGGCCTCGGCATTGCCGAAGCGGGTGATCGTGCCGGCCTCCGGCGCGTCGTTATGCCGGGCGCGGAGGCGTTTCTCCGCCGCGGCGAGATCGGCGGGAATCTCGGAGGTGATCAGCGCGCCGACGCGGCGATAGCCATTCGCCCTTTCGCCGCCGTCGACGAGCGCGGCGGCTAGGTCCGGATAGTACTTGGCGCTGGCGGCGCTGAGCCGATACCAGGCGGGATTATCGACCTGGCTCGCCCAGGGGCAGATGATCCCGGCGCCGGCCATCGTCGCCTTGCCGGGATGGTCGGCGTCGATGATCTCGACCTCGGCGCCGGCCTTGGCCAGGTGATAGGCGGCGCTGGCGCCGAGAATGCCGGCGCCGACGACGATCACGCGCATCGCTGATGTCCTATCGGCTCGCCTGGCCGAGCACGCGCTCGAACAGGCGGCAGATCTCGTCGTTGGTAAAGCCCGCGGCGCCGGTGCCGGCGGTCAGCTCGGCCATCGAGATACCCTGGATCGCGCTGGCGAAGACGCGGTCGAAGAGCCAGATGCCGGTCTCCTCGGCGAGGTCGAGGAGCGCCGCTTCGATCTTTTCGTGGTGCGCCGGCAGCGCGATCAGCATCGACGTCGCCTGCGGCGGATCGGGCGTGACGCGGATTCCGGTAATGCCGCGGACCGCATCGGCGATGCGGCGGATCTCCTTGTGGTGATCGGCCATCATCGGCAGGCGCTCCGCCAGTCCCTTCCGTGCCGAGAGCACATAGGGATAGAGCTGGAACAGCTTCCCGCCATGGCGATGCTGCCAGAGGCGGGCCTCGTCGACGAAATCCTTCGATCCCGCCAGAGCCGCGCCGGAAATGCCACCGAGGCCCTTGTAGAAGGAGACATAGACGCTGTCGAAGAGCGCCGCGATCTCGGCGAGGCTCTTGCCGTAATAGGGCTGACTCTCCCAGATCCTGGCGCCGTCGAGATGAGCCGGGATGCCGCGCTCGCGCGCCAGCGTCGAGAGCGACACCAGCTCCTCCCAGGGCAGCAGCACGCAGCCGAGCGGGCGGAGTGGCATCTCGAGCACGACGACGCCGAGCTTCTCGGCGACGGCCTCGATGTCCTTTCGCGTGAACTGGCGGGAGTCGTCGCCGAGATAGCAGGCGGCAAGCCCATGCATGCTGCGATAGGCTTGGGACTCGTTGCGCTCGAGATGGCTCAGGGGATGCAGGCCGGCGGTTGCGATGCTGCGGCGGTCGCACCAGACGCGAAGCGCTATGGTCTGCACCATGGTGCCGGACGGCATGAAGACGGCCGCTTGCTTGCCGAGCAGTGTCGCGACCTCGCGCTCGAAATCCTCGATCAGCTTGCCCTTGCCGTACATGTCCAGGCGCTCGTCGGCGCCGACATGATCGGCGAGCGCCTGCAGGGACTCCTTCGGCGAGAGCGCGCGCTGGCGGGTGAGGAAGCGCGTGCAGCGGGCGCGGATCTCGTTGCGGTCGCGCGGCGGCCGGGGCGGGGACTGGTCGGTCACCGGACGTGCCAGTCCTGGGTCAGGGGCTTGGCACCGTTGAGCTCGCCATAGCCGACGCCGGTGGTGCCGGACGGCGGGTTGCCGAAGTAACGCTCGTCTAAGGGCAGCGAGGCCGGCTGCCAGCGGAGATCGCAGGAGAGGCGCACACGGTTGATCGGCGAGTGGTTGTCGAGCGAGCCATGCGCCGTGTACATACCGAACATCGCGATGTCGCCGGCCTTGAAGTTCTGCGTCAGCAGCCGCGTGCCGCGCGACCTGGCGAAGGAGATCGCGTCCGCGCCGAAATCGGCCTTGCGCGAGCTGTCCTTGGAGATGTCGAAACCGATCATCGGGTCGATCAGGTCGCGATAGTGCTGCGAGCCCTCGACGACGACCACCGGCCCGTCCTCGACCGGCACGTCGCCGATCGGCATCCACACAGTGCAGACCTTGTCATGTGCGCGAGTGAAGAACGGGTAGTCGAAATGCAGGCCCGTCGCGCGCCCACGAGCGCCGGCGCGGAGGAAGATGTAGTCCTGGTTACGGGCCGGTTCGCCGAAGATCAGCGACATGATCCGCTGCATGTCGCGGCCGTTGCTGGCGGCGCGCAGCTTCTTGCCTTCGCTGATCGAACGCCAGAAGGCGCCGAGATCGGGCTGCAGCTCCTTGCGCTTGCTGTCGCCGGTGGCGATGCCGTCGATCGCCGGCTCCTTGATCTCGCCTACCGCGACCAGGCGTTCGAAGACTTCCCGGCGCGCCGCTGCGATCGCGTCGCGGTCGACGACGTCCCTGAGATAGAGGTACCCGTCCTCGGCGAGGCGGGCGCGGAGCGCTTTGGGGTCGTCCAGCAGCGAAGCGCTGTCCCGCATCTCGTGGATCAGGTCGCTCGGGACCGGCTGGCCCTTGACCCGGCAATTGTCCATTTCGCTTGCTCTCCCGGTCTCGAACGGGACCTTAGTCTAGACCGTTTTCATGGGTTCAGGGGGTACTCAAGCAATGCGCGACAATCCGCTCAAGGCCCGGCTTGCCCGTGGCGAAACAGTGTTCGGAACCTTCGCCTTCGAGTTTCCGTCGCCCGGCCTCGCCCGCATCTGCAAGTCGGCGGGATGCGAGTTCCTCATCCTCGACATGGAGCATTCGGGCTGGAGCTTCGAGACGGTCAAGGACCAGATCCAGTTTGCGCGCGGTGCCGGGATCGTGCCGCTGGTCAATCCGCCCGGGGACGACTTCAACCTGATCACGCGTTCGCTCGACCTCGGTGCCAAGGGCATCCTGGTCCCGGTGGTCGAGTCCAAGGTGCAGGCCGAAGCGATCGTGCGCGCCACGCGCTATCCGCCGCACGGTCATCGCGGCTCGGCCTTCGGCGTCGCCCATGACGACTACATCATCGGCGATGCGCGCAAGACAATGAAGGCGGCGAATGCCGACGTCCTGGTCATGATCAAGATCGAGACCAAGAAGGGCGTCGCCAATGTAGACGAGATCATGTCGGTGCCCGGCATCGACGTCGCCTTCGTCGGCCATACCGACCTCTCGGTCTCCCTGCAGAGGCCGCTGGAGTTCGAGCATCCGGAGTTCGTCAAGGCGCGCGACGCGGTCGCCGCCGCTTGCAAGCGGCACGGCAAGATCGCGGGTAACCTCGTCGGCAACCCTCAATGGGGCAAGGCCTGGATCAAGAAGGGCTTCCGCATGATCGCCTATATGGGCGACATCTGGCTCCTGCAGAGCGCGCTCCAGTCCGGCATCGAGGCGATGCGCCCCGCGGTGCCGAGGACGAGGCGGCGCTAGAGCAATTTCCGATCTATTTGAGTCGTTAGGGATTCCCAAGCGGGCGTCGTTGTGATTCAAGCTTCCTGCTGGAGCAGGAGGCCAGCGGGCATGGGAGTTCCGCTATCTGAGGATCTTCGTGTTCGTGTGGTTGGAGCGGTCGAAGGGGGCTTGTCTCGACGCCAGGCGGCGGAGCGGTTCGGGGTCAGCGTGTCGAGCGCGATCCGGTGGGTTGAGGAGTGGCGCCGCAGCGGTCGGACGGAGCCCTTGGCGCAGGGCGGGGACCGGCGGTCTGATCGGATTGAGGCGCAGGCGGCTTTTCTGCTGGCCCGGATCGAGGAAACCCCGGATGTGACGCTGGCTGAGCTGCAGGCGATGCTTCGCAAGCGAGGCGTGCCTGTCGGGATCGGGACGTTGTGGCGGTTCTTCGATCGCCGCGACATCAGCTTCAAAAAAAACCGCGCACGCCGCCGAGCAGGATCGCCCTGACGTCGCTCGCCGGCGCTTGGCCTGGTTCAAGAGCCAGCCCGATCTCGATCCTGTCCGGTTGGTCTTCATCGACGAGACTGGAGCTACCACCAAGATGGCCCGCCTGCGCGGCCGCTCCAGGCGCGGCGAGCGGTGTCGTGCCGCGGTCCCGCACGGCCATTGGAAGACCACAACATTCACCGCCGGATTGCGCCTGGATGGTCTGAGCGCTCCCATGGTGCTCGACGGGCCGATGAATGGCGCAGCATTCCTCGCCTATGTCGAGCAGCTTCTGGTCCCGACCCTCAGACCCGGTGACGTAGTGATCATGGACAATCTGCCCGCCCATCGCGTCAGCGGCGTGCGCGAAGCCATCGAGGCAGCAGGCGCCACCCGCCTGTTCCTGCCTCCCTACAGCCCAGAGTTCAATCCGATCGAGCAAGCCTTCGCCAAGCTCAAAGCCTTCCTGCGAAAGACTGCCGCGCGAACCAAGGAGGCTCTCTGGACGGCAATCGCCGACGCTCTCGACATCTTCACGCCTCGAGAATGCGCTAACTACTTCCGAAACTCAGGATATGAACCAGAATGATCGGAAAACGCTCTAGCATCAGCTCCCAAAGGGCCGCTGGCGGATCGCGTCGCGGATCTCCTCCAGCAGCACCTCGTTGCGCGGCGGCACCGGCGGCGCTTCCTCCTTAGCCTTCTCTTCTTCCTTCCGCTTGAAGCGGTTCAGCACCTTCACCAGCCAGAAGATGGCGAAGGCGACGATCGCGAACTGGATCACCGCATTCAGGAAGAGGCCGACATTGATGGTGACGGCACCGACCTTCTGCGCGGCCTCCAGCGTCGCTTCCGTCGGTCCCTTGAGCGTGATGAAGACGTTGGTGAAGTCGACGCCGCCGGTCAGAAGGCCGATCACCGGCGTGAACACGTCCTTGACCAGGCTGTTGACGATGCCGGTAAAGGCGGCGCCGATGATGATGCCGACGGCAAGGTCGACAACGTTGCCGCGCATGATGAACGACTTGAATTCGTTCACCCAGCTCGGCGCCTGTACGGGGAATGGCGGCTTCATCGGCGTCTCCTTTCGAATGCCTAGGCGGTGTTTACAAAGTGGCGTGACGCAAGAGGTGTCTGAGCGCGGCCAAATGGAGCATATCGAGGAACGATCTGGCGAGCTTGTCGTAGCGGGTGGCGACGGCACGGTTGATTTTCAGATGAC
>VGEH01000171.1 GCA_016869375.1 Alphaproteobacteria bacterium
ATGAATTTTGCGTCCTTAAGCCCCCAGATCGCATATACGAGAAATTCAACTGGATAAAATGAGATAGTAGCTTGCGAAAGAGAAAGTCACCCGAACCAGCTGGCGAACCGATGCTGGATGCGATCGACCGCAAGATCCTGCGCTTGCTGCAGGTGGACAGCCTGATCGCGAACCAGGCGCTTGCGGACAAGATCGGTCTGTCGCCGCCGGCCTGCCTCAAGCGCGTGCGCCGGCTGCGCGAGGCGGGCGTCATCGAGCGCATGACGGCCCAACTGTCCCCGGATCGGCTCGGCTACCCGATGCTGACCGTGGCGCGCATCAAGCTCGACCGGCCGAGCGAGAAGGCGATGCGTGCCTTCGAGCAGCGCATGAGCGAGCTGCCGCGGGTTGCGCAGTGCTTCACCGTCGCCGGCGACATCGACTATGTCGTTCTGATCCGCAGCCGGGACGTGGCGCATTATCAGGAGTTCGCGCGTCAGGTCCTGGCCGTCGCCCCCGGTATCCGCTCCTACACCAGCGAGATCGTGCTGGCGGTGCCTAAATGGACGAGCGAGATCCCGGTCGACGAGGCCTGAGCGACGCTACTCGGCGGCGAGAGAAACGTCTCGTCCGAGGGCAGCCGTACCGCGTGGCGTCAGTTCAATTGTGCGGTGCTGAGCATCGTATCGAACGAGATCGTCGTGGAGGGCGTCCTCCCAGATCGAGAGCCGTGGGCAGGAGCTGCGCCAAGTCTCCATGACGTCCGCATGGCTGCGCCGGCCGCTCGCAACCCAGTCGAGGAAGTGCAGGGTGAGCGCGTTCGCCGGTTGCGACATAGCCAGGATCCTAGCCCTGCCGCGCGCGCACGAAGAGGCCCTTGATCCTGGTTTCGCCGAGCGCCTTGCACGCTTCAAGCCGGTGCAGACCTTCGACCAGGACAAAGCGCTTTCCGTCTTCACGCACCATGATCGGCGTGAGCTGCCCCGATGCCAGCATGCTCTCCGCGATCTCGTCGACCTTCTTCGGGTCCAGGGTCGTTCGCCGCTTCGTCGGCACATAGATGTCGGCGACGGCGATCGTCTGGACCTTCATCAATTCGGCCATTCAGGCTGGCTCCTTGAAGCGCTCGCGCGGGATCTCGGCGATGGCCGTGATCTCGATCATGACGTCGCGGTGGAAGAGCGAGGCGACCTGCACCGTCGTGGTTACCGGATAGGGCGGAGAGAAATAGGACTCGCGTACCTCTTTGGTTCCCATGAAGGCGCGGATATCGGTGACGTGGTGGGTCATCGAGAAGATATCGCGGAGCTCGCCGCCGACATGGGAGAGCATCGCCTTGACGTTGTCGAGAGTCTGGCGCACTTGCGTATGCATGTCGCCGGGGCCGACGACCTGTCCTTCCAGGTCGAGCGGAAACTGGCCCTTCAAATGGACGATGCGGCCGTCGCCTTGGACGGCTCCCATGGAAAACGTGCTGAACGGCTTCCAGACGGTAGGCGGGTTGAAGAACCTGGGCATCGGGAGCACCTCAAGTCTTCGGTTGGTCATGCCTTCCAGTAGAGGAGCCCGATGCCGCCGCTGATCAGGAGGACGGCGGCCATCTGCTGCAAACCGAGCGGCTCCTTCCACATCAGATGCGCGATCACGACGACGATGACATAGCTGGCCGAGACGCTGGGGTAGGCCACGGAGAGCGGGATCGCGCGCAACGACAGCGTATAGCAGATGGCGGCGAAACCGTAACAGATGAGCCCGACGATCGTCGGAAGCCTAAGGAACTGCTCGACGATGCCCGGCGCATCCGATCCTGCTTTGAGCAGGAACTGCCCTGCGACGCCGAGCGCGATGCCGAGCGCCAGCAGAAGGTAGTGGATCATGCCGGATCGGCTTCGCCGACGAGCCGCCCTTCGGCATCGCGCTTGTAGACCTGGCGTACGGTCGCCTGGGGCTTGCGGTTGAGCGTCAGATAGATGCGCCCGAGATACTCGCCGAAGATGCCGAGGATCATCAGCTGCGTGCCGGAGAGGAAGAGGATCGCCGCCATCAGCGAACCCCAGCCCGGCGGCGTGTCGCGGCGGATCATCGCCTCGATGAAGACGAAGATCACGCCGAGCAATCCGATGCCGGCGAGGAACATGCCGGCGACCGTGGCGAGCCGGAGCGGCATCACCGAGAAATTGACGAACATGTTGAGCCAGAGCCGCACCAGGCGCCGAAGCGTGTAGTTGCTCCGCCCGATCGCGCGCGGCAGGTGCTGCACCTTGAGCCGGCCGATATCTCGGGTGATCTGCAGGATCAGGCCGTCGATGTAGGGGAAGGGGCCGTGGTAGTCGAGGATGCGCTCGACGAGGAAGGCGCTCATGCAGCGGAAGCTGGAGAGGTAGAGATCCTTCGGCTTGTCGAGGAGCTGGGTCGCGCACCAGTTGGTGAACTGGCTGCCGAGATTGCGCCAGCCGGCATGCTGCTTCTCGTCGTAGTAGGTGTAGACGACCTCGTGCTTGGTCTCCTGCGCGTAGGTGAGGAGCCGCGCCACCTCCGAAGGCGGGTTCTGCAGGTCGTCATCCATGTTGATGACCCATTTGCCGCGCGCATGGCGCAGCCCGGTCATCACCGCGTTATGCTCGCCATAGTTCCGCGCGTGGTCGACCAGCGTCACCGGGATCTTGGCCGTCTTGACCAGGTCGAGGCAGACCTCGCGGCTGTTGTCGGGGCTGCCGTCATTGACCAGCACGATCTCGTGTCCGCCCGGGATGTCGAGTACCTCCAGCGCATGCACGAGCTCGCCGACCGAGGCGGCGCCGTTATAGACGGGAACGACGATCGAGAGCGTGTACGGCCTATCCATCCTTGACTCCGACCGCCAGCACCGAGCCGCCGAAGGGAAGCGGCACGCCGCGGGCAAGAATCCAGCTTTCGATGTCGACCGCGGCGCGGAAGGTCGCTTCGACCGGCGCCGGCATCAGCCGGACGTCGCCGTTGTCGCCTGGCAGGAGTAGGCGTCGGATCACCATCAGGGGAAACAGGATGGTGTTCCAATACGTCGTAAAGATGGCGCGGAAACCGGCCTCGCCCAGGAGCTGTCGCAACCGGCCGGCAGTGTAGCGCCGCGGCTGGTGGACGCGGCGGTCGTGATCGGAGACCAGCCAGCCATAGGCCGGCAGGTTGAGGATGACGATGCCGGTGGGGGCGAGGCAGCGATGGATTTCCGCGAGCGCCCGGCTCTCATCGACGCTCCCCTGCGCCAGCACGTCGGCCGAGACGACGGCGGCGAAGACACCTTCCCGGAAGGGAAGGTCGTTGATGCTGCCGACGGCGACCGGCCGGCCGCTCTTGAGGCGGGCGTAGCGCGCGGCGACCTCTGCATAGTCGAGGCCGGTGGCGTCATTCCCGACCTGCTTCAGGAAGCCGCCGGTGCCGCATCCCGCGTCCAGCACGGTGCCGGAACCGGCATAGCGCGCAAGCTGGCTGAGCAGATTGGCGTGGAGGCCGCGATACCACCACATCCGCTCCTCGACGGCGTGCATCTTCTCGTATTCGTCGAGCTCCATCGGCTCAACTCTTGCGGTCGCGATCCTCGGGATCGTCCTTGCCGCTCATCCCTTGCTTGAAGCGCGTGACGGCCTTGCCGATGTCGCCCATGACTCCCGGCAGCTTATGCGAGGTGAAGAGCAGAACGATGATCAGCAGGGTGATCAGAAGCTCGACGGGACCGATCATGCGTGCCTAGCCTACCTCAGCCGCTGGTTCATGTCGGCGAGGAAGCCGTTGGGCGGGAGGCCCCATTTCTCCTGCAGGCCGAGCAGGTGCCCCGAACGATGCCAGTCGGTGACGATATTGGAGAGCAGCTGGCCGAACGGGCCCTCGCGCTCGCCCGATGGCACTCCGATCGCCCAGGGGCGCGGCTCGTCGGTGACCAGGGCGAGCGTATGGCCGGCCCAGCGCGGGCGCTGCGAGAGCGTGCCGGCCAGCGTCGCCTCGTCGAAGACCCAGCCGACGCAACGCCGTGTCAGCACGGCCTCCTCGACCTCGGGGCTGGTGCTGAAGGGGACGATGGTGGCGCCGTAGCGCTCGGCGACACGGTTGTAGGCGCTGTTGCGGAGCCCGCAGACATGGCGATTGGCGAGATCGCGCCAGGCCCGCAAGCCCGCCTCGGCCGAGGCCAGCACGGCGACGCCGGAGGCGTAGTAGGGCGGGTCGATCAGGCCGACCTCGGCACGCCGCTCCTCGGTGACTGGCATGGAGGCGAGGATCAGGTCGATGCGGTTCTGGCGGAGCCAGGGAATGCGGTTGGCGGCGGCGACCGGCACCAGCCGGGCTTTGGCGCCGAGGAACTCTGCGATCGAGTTGGCGAGGTCGATCTCTAGTCCGGCGAAGCCGCCGCTGTCGTCGACATAGCCATAGGGCCGGAAGGTATTGGTCACGCCGATCACGACCTCGCCCTTCTCGGCGACCCGCTCCAGCGTCTGCGTATGGCCGGACGGGGCCGTGAAGAACCCAAAAAGAACGAGAATCAACGCGCCTCGCGCGGCCGGTCCGAGCATGCGCCGGACGCTACAGGCCGGGGGGGCGCCATGCAACGCCCGCGCTTAGCCGGAAGCCCGGTTCCGGCCTATGCTTTCAGCCACCGCATCCGGGAGGAACAACCATGTCGAAGCCTTTCGCCTCGCAGGCAGATCTCGTAGAGAAGAAGGCTACCTTCACCGAGCTGGCGAAAGGCGTCTACGCCTATACCACCGAAGGCGATCCCAATACGGGGATCGTCGTGGGGCCAGACGGCGTCATGGTCATCGATGCGCGGGCGACCCCCGTCCTGGCGCGGGAACTGATGGAGGTGATCCGCACAGTCACCGACAAGCCGGTGACCCATGTGCTCCTGACCCACTATCACGCTGTCCGCGTCCTCGGCGCCTCGGCCTATGGGGCGCATACGATCATCGCCAGCCGCAAAACCCGCGACCTGATTGCCGAGCGCGGCGCCCAGGATTTCAGGAGCGAGGTGGAGCGCTTCCCGCGGCTGTTCCGATCGGTCGAGACCGTCCCCGGCCTGACCTGGCCGACGGTAACCTTCGAGGAGGAGATGACCGTCTGGTTCGGCGAGCGTGAGATTCGTATCTGGCACCCTGGCGCAGGGCACACCGCCGGGGACACCGTCGCCTGGCTACCGAAGGAGAAGGTGCTGTTCTCGGGCGACCTTGTCGAAGAGGGGGCGACGCCCTATTGCGGCGACGCGCATCTCGGGGCGTGGCCGTCGACGCTCGACCGCATCGCGGCGCTCGGGCCGAAGAGGCTTGTTCCCGGGCGCGGCGAGGCGATGACGACGCCGAAGGCGTCGCTCCGCGCGATCGAGGCGACTCGCGGATTCATCCGCGACATGACCCAGGAAGTCCGCAAGGGCGTGAAGGCGAAGCGCTCGCTCAAGCAGGTCTTCGATGCGACCCATGCTCGCCTGAAGCCGTCCTATGGCGGATGGGTGATTTTCGATCATTGCCTGCCTTTCAACGTCAGCCGAGCCTATGACGAAGCCTCCGGAATTGCGCATCCTCGGATCTGGACTGCCAAGAGAGACAAGGAGATGTGGGCGAATCTTCAGAAATTATCTTAGGTGTTTCTTGGCGTGAATATACACGCACGGGTAACCGTTTCTTAAGGCCGCTCGTGCTTTTTTCCACCCGGCGACAGAAGAGACCTGCCGGAGACCCTGATGCCCGAAGCCACCGCCAAGCTGATCCAGTTGCCGAACCGGCTTCGGGATCGCGTGTCCGGTCAGGCCGATGGCCTCAGCTTCGAGGAGATCCTGGCAAGGTCGGCGGCGATCGTCGTGGCGCTCACCGGCGAGTGGCGGATCGGTGCTCTCTACGATCTTTCCGAACTGACCCGCCTTGCCGGCGAGATGCATGCGGATCCTTTGCAGATGGGGCCGCTGCTCCCGGCCTTCTTCTCGCTCGCCCACGGCATCCAGGGCCAGGCGGGGACGTTCGGCTATGGCGAGGTCAGCCATGTCGCGGCCTCGCTCTGCGATTACCTCGCCGATCTCGACGCTGCCGGCGGCAATATCGGCGAGCCGCGCCGCCACCTCGCTATCTTCGACCATCATCTGGCGCAGCTTCGTCGACTGCTGATCGACGACGTCCGCGATATGACCGTCGACCTCCGCCAGACCGGCTGACGCGCGCCTTGTCGTCCTTTCCGGCCGTGACTAGGGTTGGAGCCCGACGCGAGCGCAGGTGAATGCACTGCTCGCGGCTGAAGCGGACCGTTCATGATCAGGTGGCTCGATATCGCCTCGCCGACGCTTCGGAAGGTCCACCAGGCGTGGCTTGGCTTCCGTGGCACGCGCTTGATGGCGCGCGTCAGCGACTACAACTCCTTCGTCGTCCATGCGCCGCCCGAGATGTCCATGAGCGTCATCCTGCCCATGGACGGCAGCAGCCCCATGATCAAGCACGCAGGGTCGACGGTCCGGGGCGCGATGCCGGGAATCGAGAGCGGGCTGCGTTTCGACGACATCATGTTAGGGCCGGCTGAGCGCACGGCGCTTTCGGTTCCGTTTCATCGGACCGCGTCGGGTCGTCAGCCCGAGGCCCGCCGAGGCGCCTGGCGGATTCCCGGCGAGAACCGCGATTTCGAACAGCTTCTGCTGCCCTTCGACAACGACCACCTGAGGGTCGTCGTGGTCCACGCGGTCTTCGAGTTCAGGCGACAGCAGAGGAGCGCAGCATGAAGGCGCCCGAGATCCCCGACGACGAGACTTATCGCCTCGACGCGCTCCATTCCCTCGACATCCTGGATACGCCTCCGGACAGCGACTTCGACGCCGTCGTCGCGCTCGGCCGCGACCTGTTCGACGTGCCGATCTGCCTCGTCTCTATCGTCGATGCCGATCGGCAATGGTTCAAGGCCTGCATCGGCCTCGACGTGCTGGAGACGGCGCGTTCGGTCTCGTTCTGCGGACACGCGATCCTCAGCCAGGAGCCGCTGGTCGTGCTGGACGCAACCAAGGACGAGCGCTTCTTCGACAACCCGCTGGTGACCGGCGGTCCGGAGATCCGCTTCTACGCCGGGAGCCCGATCCGGCTACCATCCGGCTACCAGGTGGGAACCGTCTGCCTGATCGACCGCGTGCCGCGGGCCGAGTTCGGCGATCGTGACGTGAAGCGGCTGCAGATGCTGGCGGAGCTTGCTGTGACAGCCATGGCCGTCCGTGGCATGCGCGGCGAGCTCGACACGGCGCGCGCGACGGCGGACCGTCTGCGCGCTGCTCTCCACCTAGTGCCGACGCCTGTGGCTCTGGCGGATATCGCCGGCAAGATCGAGGAGGCGAATCCGGCCTTCGGCGTACTTTGCCGCTCGCCCGAGATCGACGGTGGCGATGTCGTCGATCTGCTGGCGGTGTCCGAAGAGGACTGGTCGAAGGCCGCCGATGTGAGCGACGGCGAGATCCGCACCGGCACCGACGGGAAGCTGCTGCGGGTCGTGCAGGATCCGGGCGGCTCGATCCTGGTCGCGAAACCCGAGGGCAAGCACGAAGCCTAGAAGCTGAACCGCGTCAGCGTCACCTGGGCACCGGTCGACAGCGTCATCGTGGCCGTCGACGGGGTGTCGAACTGGATCGAGACCAGGCCGCGGCCGGTCGCGGTCGTGGGGCCGGTGAAGGGGGTGGTGGAGAAGGACGCGCCGCCGCCGAACTCCGTGAAGGTCCCGATATAGACGCTCGAGGTGATCATCGCGGCGCTCGATACATACCAGGCTGCCCGCCCGCTGCTGTCGTAGAGAAAGCCGCTGACGAACAGCGTCGAATCCTGGACCTCGAAGAAGAAGCCTCGCCCGGCTTCAGTCGAGTTCCACCACCATCCCTTGCGCGGATAGCCGGATGCCGGTCCGCGCTGCGATCCTCCGGTCGTGATGTCGTAGCGCGCGATCGAGACGGTCGCGCCGCTCGGCAGCGTCAAGGTCGCGGTGCGGGAGGAGGTGAAGTCGATCTGCAGGTTTCCAACCGACCCGAGCGCGGTCGGCGCACGATAGCTGCCGGTCAGGGTCTGGCCGCCTTCGAAGGCCTCGAGCGTGCCCGAGAAACGGGTATCGCTCGTCATCGTGCCAGACGAGACGTACCAGACGCTGTCCCCGTTGCTGGCATAGCCGTAGGCGGCGAAGAAAAGGCGCCCCCTGTCGATCTCGATCGAGTATCCCCGGCCGCTTTCGCTCGAGCTCCACCACCACCCGCTTTCGGGCGCGGCGAGCTTGACCAGCAGCCCGTCGGTGCTGCCGGCCTTGGTGATCGGCGGAGTCGTGAGATTGGCGCCGAGAAAGTCGGATGCGACATAGATGCTGGCAGGCGTCGTGCTGTCGACCGCGATCTTGCCAGCCGAAGCGAAGGCGCCGGTTCCTCCGAGATTCTTCGCCCAGACGACGGCACCGGTCGAGTCGAGCTTGGTGCCGAAGCTGTCGCTGTCGCCGATCCTCGCCAGCGCCGGGGTCGTCAGGTTGGACGTGCCGAACGAGCCGCCGATATAGACATTGGCCGGGCTTGCCGTATCGAGGGCGATGCCGACGACGCTTGCCTCGGACCCGGTGCCATTGATGCTCTTCGTCCAGGTCGTCGCGCCTGAGGAGTCGAGCTTGAAGACGAGGCCGTCCTGGGTGCCGACGCGGGTCACCGCCGGTGTCGTGAGATTGGCCGTCTGCAGGTAGCCAGTCAGGAAGATGTTGGCCGGGCTCTCCCGATCGACGGCGACACGGTTGATCGAAGTCGATGCGCCGACGCCGCCGTAATTCTTCGACCACACCAGGGTTCCCGAAGTGTGGATCTTGAGGACGAGGCCGTCGATCTCGCCGATCCGAGTCAGGGCCGGTGTCGTCAGCGCGGCGGCCGTGTTGCCGCTGATGAGGTAGTGGAAGCCGCCGCCGACATAGACGTTAGCCGAGGCTTCGGCATCGACCGCGATGCCGTTGGCGAAAGCGTAGGAGCCGGTGCCGCCGTAGTTCTTCGACCAGGATGTGGCGCCCGTCGAGTTGAGCTTCATGACCAGCGCATCGGAGTCGCCGAGCTTGGTCAGCGCTGGCGTCGTCAGGTTCGCCGAGGTGAAGGAGCCCGCAGCGTAGACATTGGCCGGGATCGCGGTGTCGACGGCGATCCCGGTGAAGGACGCCGTGGCACCGGCGCCGCCATAGTTCCTGGCCCAGGTGACCGTGCCGGAAGAGTCGAGTTTGATCGCGAAGGCATCGACCGTGCCGATCTTGGTCAGGCCCGGTGTCGTCAGGCTGGCGGTTCGGAACTGGCCGGCGACATAGACATTGGAGGAGGCGTCGACGGCGATGCCGGCCGCCGAGGTCGCGGCGCCTGTTCCGCCAAAATTCTTGGCCCAGGTCGCGCGTCCATAGGAGTCGAACTTGGCAATGAAGGAGTCGGTTGTTCCGAGACGCGTCAGGGTCACCGTCCCCACGGCCAGCGTTGCGCTCGTAAATGTCCCGGCGACATAGACATTGCCCGAGCTGTCGGTCGTCGTGGCGGTCGTGGTGGTCGTTCCGCCCGAGGCACCGAAACTCTGCGCCCAGCCGATGCCGACTTCGGCGAAGGCCGGCATGCACCAGAGGAGCCAGAAAAGAACGAGGACAAGGGCGCGAAGTCCGCTTGATCGCATCATCGGCTCCGACGAAGTCCCGCGTGTTTCTCTAAATTTGTATCGTCGTTATCCTTTTGAGAGGCAACGCCGAATGGTCCTGTCCAGAATCTTTCGCACATTTGATCAGGCGGCGGCTCCGGATTGTGGGACCTGCGGCTGATAGAGTGGCCGCATGTTCATGTAGCACCTGGCTGACCACGCCGATCCTGCGATATA
>VGEH01000172.1 GCA_016869375.1 Alphaproteobacteria bacterium
GTAGCTCATGTTCTCGACGATGCCGAGCACCGGCACGTCGACCTTGCGGAACATGCCGAGACCCTTGCGCGCATCGAGCAGCGCGATATCCTGCGGGGTCGAGACGATGACCGCACCCGAGAGCGGCACGCGCTGCGCCATGGTGAGCTGCGCGTCGCCGGTGCCGGGCGGCAGGTCGACGACCATGATGTCGAGCTCGCCCCAGTTGACGTCCCGGAGCATCTGCTCGATCGCGCTCATTACCATGGGGCCCCGCCAGATCATCGGCGTGTCCTCGGCGATCAGGTAGCCGATCGACATGGTCTTGACGCCGTAGCCCTCCTTCGGCTCCAGCACCTTGCCGTCCTTGGTATCGGGCTTACCGGTGATCGCCATCATGCGCGGCAGCGACGGGCCGTAGATGTCGGCATCCAGGATGCCGACCCTTAGTCCCTTGCCCTTAAGGGCGAGCGCGAGGTTGACGGCGGTCGTCGACTTGCCGACGCCGCCCTTGCCCGAGGCGACGGCGACGATGGTCTTCACGCCCGGGATCAGCGGCTTGTTCGGCTGCCCCCCCTGGCCATGGGCATGCCCGTGCTGGTGACCATGGATATGCCCATGCTGATGGCCGTGTCCCTGGGCGCCGCGCGCCGGCTTGTCGGCGGTCAGCACGGCGGTGACCGAAAGCACGCCCGGCAGGGCCTCGACCGCCTTCTCGGCCGCTTTGCGCAGAGGCTCCAGCTTCGGTCCCCGCTCGGGCTCGACCTCGAGTGTGAAATGCACATGTCCGCCCTTGATCGCCATGCCCTGGACCATGCCGAGGGCGACGACGTCTTGGCCGCGGTCGGGGTCCTTGACCCGCTTGAGGGCGTCCAGAACCGTGGCTTCCGTCACTTGGGTCATCGGGCCCTTCCGGCCGTTTGCGCTTGAATAGAGGGGGGTTATCACAATATGCGTGAGGCCCCCGGCAATACCACATCCTTCCAAGAAGCCGGGGTGGGACAGGAGCAGGGGCGATGCCTTGGCAGAATCAAGGGGGTGGCGGTGGCCCCTGGGGTGGTGGCGGCGGCAATAGCAGTGGCCCGTGGGGCGGTGGCGGCGGCAGCGGCGGGGGGCCGAAGGCCCCCTGGGGCGGTCGCGGTCCCGGCGGCATGCAGCCGCCCGACCTGGAGGACATCCTCCGCAAGGGCCAGGACCGCATGCGCCGGATCTTCCCTGGCGGCGTCGGCGGCGCCCGCGGCGTCGGCTTCGCCGTCCTGATCGGCGTGCTCCTGTGGTTCGCCAGCGGCTTCTATCGGGTGGCTCCCGACGAGCAGGGCGTGGTGCTGCGCTTCGGCCAGTGGGTGCGGACCGCAAGCCCGGGCCTCAACTATCACCTGCCGAAGCCGATCGAATCCGTGCTGACGCCCAACGTCACGCGCGAGAACCGCATCGAGATCGGCTTCCGCTCCGCCGAAGGCACGCGTGCCGGCCCGCGCCGCGAGGTGCAGGACGAGGCGCTGATGCTGACCGGCGACGAGAACATCGTCGACATCAAGTTCGTCGTGTTCTGGCGCGTTAAGGACGCCGGACAATACGTCTTCAACGTGCGCCAGCCGGAAGCGACCGTGAAGGCGGCGGCCGAGTCGGCGCTCCGCGAATCCATCGGCCAGAAGCCGATTCAGACGGTCTTCACCGAGGGCCGCGCCCAGATCGAGCAGCAGACGGTCGATCTCTTGCAGAAGCTACTTGACGAGTACAAGGCCGGCATCGAGATCCGCCAGGTGCAGCTGCTCGAGGTCGATCCGCCGAGCCAAGTGGTCGATGCCTTCAACGAGGTGCAGCGTGCCCGCGCCGACAAGGAGCGTCTTCGCAACGAGGCCGACGCCTACCGCAACGACGTGGTGCCGCGCGCCCGAGGCGAGGCCGAGAAGCTGATCCAGGAAGCCCGCGCCTATCGCGAGGAAGTCGTCGCGCGCGCCACCGGCGATGCGGCCCGCTTCAAGTCGGTCTATGAGGCCTACAAGGTCAACAAGGACGTGACGACGCAGCGCATCTACCTCGAGACCCTGGAAGAAGTGCTGCGCGGCGCACAGAAGGTGGTGATCGACAAGCAGTCGAGCGGGACGGGAGGCGTGCTGCCTTACCTGCCGTTGCCTGAAATCAGAAAGAAGGCTGAGGAGAAGAAGCCATGAGGCGCAACTTCCTCGGCGCTCTCGGCGCCGCCGTCGTCGCGCTCGTCGTCGTCGTGTGGGCCTCGCTCTTCACGGTGCCGCAGCAGCAGCAGGCGCTCGTCCTGCAGTTCGGCGATCCGAAGCGCGTGATCCAGGATCCCGGCCTGAAGGTCAAGCTCCCCTTCATCCAGGACGTCCAGTATTTCGAGAAGCGCATCCTCGACATCGATCCGCCGAAGCTGCAGGTGATCCTGATCGACCAGAAGCGTCTCGACGTCGACGCCTATGGCCGCTACCGCATCACCAACCCGCTGCGCTTCTACCAGACCGTCAACAACGAGGCAGGCGCACGAGCGCGCCTCGGCGCCATCATCAACTCGGCGATGCGCCGCGTGCTCGGCAACGAGTCGCTGACCAACATCCTGTCGGTGCGCCGCGGCCAGATCACCACGGCGATCTTCCAGGAGGTCAACCAGGCCGCGACCTCGCTCGGCATCGAGATGATCGACGTGCGCATCAAGCGCGCCGACTATCCCGACCAGACCAGCCAGGCGATCTACGCCCGGATGAAGTCCGAGCGCGATCGCGAGGCGCGAGAGTTCCGCGCCGAGGGCTTCGAGGTCGCCCAGCAGATCCGCGCCGACGCCGACCGTCAGCGCGTGGTCATCGTCGCCACGGCCCAGCAGCAGGCGCAGACGCTGCGCGGCGAAGGCGACGGACAGGCGATCCAGATCTATGCCGACGCCTTCGGCCAAGACCCGCAGTTCTTCGCCTTCTACCGCTCGATGGAAGCCTACAAGCAATCCCTCGGCGACGGCTCGACCACGCTCGTGCTGACCCCCGACAGCGAGTTCTTCCGCTTCTTCAACGACCTCAGCGGCAGAGGCGCATCGAGCAGACCCTAGGTGGAAGACGCCCTCCTCGCGCTCGGCCTCGTGCTGGCGCTCGAGGGCGCCCTCTACGCCCTCTTTCCGGACGGCATGCGCCGGGCGCTGGCCATGGCGCTGGCGCTGCCGGCTGATCAGCTCCGGATTGCGGGCCTGGCGGCGGCGGCGATCGGCGTCGCCATCGTCTGGCTCATCCGCGGCTAGGCGCTCGCCGCGTCACGAGCCTGTGAAGGCTCTCCCCGGCGATCCGCCGGCCGTGCCATAATTCGACCACATGGCGGTAGTTGATTGAGAAGGGTGCCGGATTGATTCTCCGGGCCCGAACGCCCAGTTCTGGACCGGGAGGCTCGGCCTCGCGTCCGGCCGGCGCCGCTTTTCGTTCCTGAAGGAGAGTCCCCCAGTGCTCGATCTCGTTCGCGGCGTCTCGAAGGTCTCGGCGACCGCGCTTGTCGCCGGCCTGCTGCTGGTTCCGGCGCTCGACGCCTCGGCGCGCACGCCGCCCGAGAGCTTCGCCGATCTGGCAGAGCAGCTTCTGCCGGCGGTGGTCAACATCTCGACCACCCAGACCGTTACCCGAGATCGCCGCAGCGGCCAGGGCGAGCAGCGTGAGGGCCAGCGCCGCGGTCCCGACATTCCTCAGTTCCCGCCGGGCTCGCCCTTCGAGGAGTTCTTCAAGGACTTCTTCGACCGCGGCCAGCGGCCGGATCAAGGCCCCCGCCGGGCAAGCTCGCTGGGATCCGGCTTCATCATCGACGCGGCCGGCTACGTCGTCACCAACAACCACGTCATCGACGGCGCCGATGCCGACGGCATCACCGTCAAGCTGCAGGACGACTCCGAGTTCAAGGCCAAGCTGATCGGCAAGGATCCGAAGACCGATCTGGCGCTGCTCAAGATCGAGCCGGGCAACAAGAAGCTGCCGGTGGTGAGGTTCGGCGACTCGTCCAAGGCGCGGGTCGGCGACTGGGTGCTGGCGATCGGCAACCCCTTCGGCCTCGGCGGCTCGGTCACGGCCGGCATCGTCTCGGCCCGGGCGCGCGACATCAATTCCGGCCCCTATGACGACTTCATCCAGACCGATGCCTCGATCAACAAGGGCAATTCGGGGGGCCCGTTGTTCAACATGCAGGGCGAGGTCATCGGTGTTAACACGGCGATCTACTCGCCGACCGGCGGCTCGATCGGCATCGGCTTCTCTGTGCCCTCGACGCTGGCGAAGCCGGTGGTCGAGCAGCTCCGCGAGTTCGGCCGCACCAAGCGCGGCTGGCTCGGCGTCAAGATCCAGAGCGTGACCGACGAGATCGCCGAATCCCTAGGCCTCGGCAAGGCGCGTGGCGCCATGATCGCCTCGGTCTCCGAGAACGGTCCGGCCGAGAAGGCCAAGCTACGCCAGGGCGACGTCGTCCTCACCTTCGACGGCAAGGAGGTCCAGGACACCCGCCGCCTGCAGCGCGTGGTCGCCGAGACCGGCGTGAACAAGGACGTCCAGGTCACCATCTGGCGCGACGGCAAGCCGATGAACGTGACGGTCAAGGTCGGCGAGCTCGAGGAAGCCGAGCAGCAGGCCTCGATCCCGGCCAAGGCCGAGCCCAACCAGAACCAGCGCGGCAGCAGCCAGGCCAAGGTCGATTCCCTCGGCGTGGTGCTGGCGCCGATTTCACCGGAGCTGCGTCAAAAGTTCGATATCGACCAGAACGCAAGTGCCGGTGTCGTTGTTACAGAGGTGGATCAGAACGGACCCGCTGCCGAAAAGGGCATGCGGCCGGGCGATATCATCGTCGAGGTTGGCCAGGAGGAGGTTAAGACCCCGGCTGATATCCGGAGCAAGGTCGAGAAGGCACGCCAAGCTGGGCGCAAGTCCGTGCTGCTGCTGGTCGACCGCCAGGGCGAGATGCGCTTCATTGCGCTCCGCATCGACAAGGGCTGAGTTCTTCCCCCCGAACGGCCCTGAACTTACGGAGTGCGAGGCGGCGCCGGATCTACGGATCCGGCGCCGTTCTGTTTGGGGCGCGGTATCTCCGTCTCGCGCATGTATCATCCGCGCCGATGACCGAGGCGCCCACCCCGAAGACGCCGCAACCTCCCTGGCCATTGATCGCGCGTGCGCTCGGCGTCCGGGGAGATCACGCAGGGGCCCTCGCGGCGTGGCGCAAGCAGGCGATCGAGGTTCCCTCCGATGCCGCCGCCTGGACCGTGATCGCCCTCACCCTCGCCGACAGGGCGCAGGCCGAGGCGGCGCTGCTTCCAGCCGGTGCCGTCGCCGCGCTTCGCCCCGACCTCTCCGAGAGCCATGGGCAGCTCGGTGCGATCCGCGCGCTCGCGGGGCGGCGCAGCATGGCGTTGACCGCGTTCCGCCGTGCCCTGACGCTGACGCCGGGCGATGCGCGGACGCGATCGCGGTTCGGCCATGTCCTCGCGGATGGCGGCGACCTCGATCTTCCCTACGTCCAGCTCAATCGGGCGCTTGCGCTCGACGCCGGCGACGCCCTGGCGTGGCGATGGGTGGCGCAGCGCCGTACCGACATGCTGGACTTCGACGGGGCCGAGCGCTCCCTGAAGCGTGGGATCGCAGCGGCGCCGTCGCACCCGCTGCTCCTGGCGCCACTCGCCGAGCTTCGCCGCGATCAGGGCGAGATCACCCCGGCTCTCCGTCTCTACGATCGCATCGTCGCGATCGAGCCCTCGATACGGAACGAGCGTGCCTGCCTTCTCGCTCTGCTCTACGAGCCCGAGGCGAACGAGGCGATGCGCTTTTCACGTCACCTCGCCTATGCGCGCCGATATGCGCCCGAGCGTCCGCGGCCGCCGCGGCGCCCGGTGACGGGCTCGCGCATTCATGTCGCCTATCTCTCCTCAGGTTTCTTCGACCATCCCACCGCCGCGGTAACGGTGCGGCTCATCGAGGCGCATAACCGGCAGGGCTTCGAGGTCAGCCTCTTCGCTCATGTGCAGAATCCGGACGCGATGAGCCGGCGGCTCGAAGCCGCCTCTGACCATTGGGTCGATGTGCGTGGCTGGCCGCATGAGCGCATCGCCGAGGCGATTCGAGCGGCCGGTGTCGACATCCTCGTCGTCCTTGCCGGCCGCTACGATCCGATCGCCTGGCCGGTCGCCGCGCTCCGGCCGGCCGCAGTGCAGATCGCCTTCCACGACACTGCGACCGCCGGCATGACGGCGATCGACCACCTCGTCACCGATGCGATCCTGAGCCCTCGACAGGCGCCCGAGCGCGCCGTCGAGCGCTATCTCCGGCTGCCGTCCTTTCCCATGCACGAGCTTCCATCGGATGTTCCGGTCGTGGCGCCTCTTCCCGCGCTCGGCCGCGGCTACGTGACCTTCGGCTCGCTCAACAACTCGGCCAAGCTCAATGACCGCGTGCTGTCGCTGTGGGCGCGATGCCTGGCGGCGGTGCCGGGATCGCGTTTGCTGCTCAAGGCGCCGATGCTCGCGAGCCGCCGCATGCGCGAGCGCATCGGCGCGCGCTTCGCCGAAGCCGGCGTCGCTCACGATCGCCTCGAGCTGATCTCAGGCTATCTCAACTCGCATCGCGACCTGCTCTCGCTCTACGACCGCTTCGATATCGGCCTCGACACCTTTCCCTATTCCGGCGGCATGACCACCTTCGAGGCGATGTGCCAGGGCGTGCCGGTGGTGACGCTCGCCGACCGCTTCATGGTCGGTCGCTGGGGAGCGACGCTGGCGATCCATGCCGGCCATCCGGACCTCGTCGCCGCGACCGAGGACGAGTTCGTCGCCATAGCCTGCCGTCTGGTTGGCGATCTGCCGGCGCTGGCCGGCCGACGCGCGCGGCTGCGCCAGGACTTCCTGTCCTCACCGCTTTGCGATGCGCGCCTCAAGGCGCGGCATCTGGAGCGCGCGTATCGACGGATGATGAGGGGGCCATGACCGACCTGACGATCCGGCGGGCGACCGCCGAGGATCTGCCGGCGATCGTCCGCATGCTGGTCAACGACTCGCTCGGAAAAACGCGCGAGCGCTACGCCGAGCCGCTGCCCGGCGAATACCTTCGCGCGTTCGCGGAAGTCGAGGCGCAGAAGGGCAACGAGGTCCTGGTCGCCGAGGCCGATGGCCGGGTGATCGGCTGCCTTCAGCTCACCCTGATACCCGGCCTGACCCGCCTGGGCATGACCCGGGCCCAGATCGAGGGGGTGCGCGTCGACGAGACACGGCGCGGCGAGAAGATCGGCGAGCGCTTGTTCCTGGCGGCGATCGAGCGGGCGCGGCAGGCGGGCTGCGGCCTCGTCCAGCTCACCACCGACGCCTCGCGCCCGGATGCGCATCGCTTCTATGAGCGGCTCGGCTTCGTCGCCAGCCATGTCGGGATGAAGCTCGCGCTGACGTGACGTTGACCCTGTAACCCCGCGGGCCTAGCGTCCGAACATATGGGGGCGGAAACCGCTTAACGGAGCAGTCTCATGTGGGTGCATCGCAGGCCGGGCTGGCGTCTCAAGGAAAGCGCCGCGACCGACGAGTCGGTCTATCTCAATCGCCGCCAGCTGGTGGCGGGCATCGCCGCGGGATCGATGCTGCTGCCGCAGGCGGCCCAAGCGCAGCGCGTCACCGACGATCCGTCGGCCAAGCTGTATCCGGTCAAGCGCAACGAGAAGTACAAGCTCGACCGGCCACTGACCGACGAGAAGGAGGCGACGACCTACAACAACTTCTATGAGTTCGGCACCTCAAAGTCGATCGTGCGCGCGGCGCAGGAGCTCAAGATCCGGCCCTGGACGCTGAAGATCGCGGGCATGGTCGAGAAGCCGTTCGACATCGGCATCGACGACCTGCTCGCCAAGATGCCGCTCGAGGAGCGGCTCTACCGGCATCGCTGCGTCGAGGCCTGGGCGATGGCGGTGCCGTGGAGCGGCTTCCCGCTGAAGGCGCTGGTCGACCTCGCCAAGCCCCTGGGATCGGCCAAATACGTGGTGATGACCACCTTCATGGATCCGAGCGTGGCGCCGGGGCAGAAGCAGTTCTTCTATCCCTGGCCCTATGTCGAGGGCCTGACCGTCGCCGAGGCGACCAACGAGCTCGCCTTCATCGCCACCGGCATCTACGGCAAGCCGATGCCGAAGCAGAACGGCTCGCCGCTGCGCTTGGCGGTGCCGTGGAAGTACGGCTTCAAGTCGATCAAGTCGATCGTGAAGCTCGAATTCTCGGACAAGCGGCCGACCTCCTACTGGGAAGCGGCGCAGGGCAGCGAATACGGCTTCTGGGCCAATGTGCACCCGGCGTTTCCTCACCCGCGCTGGAGCCAGGAATCCGAGCGCATGCTCGGCACCAACGAGCGGGTGCCGACCCAGGTCTTCAACGGCTATGGCGAGTTCGTCGGCGACCTGTACAAGGGCCTGGAGAAGGAGCGCCTCTGGGCCTGACCGGGGCAGGGCGGCGCGTTTCTCGGAAGCAAA
Source organism: Alphaproteobacteria bacterium (assembly GCA_016869375.1). Lineage (GTDB taxonomy): Bacteria > Pseudomonadota > Alphaproteobacteria > SHVZ01 > SHVZ01 > SHVZ01. Next base: position 8,446 of record VGEH01000172.1, read on the forward strand.
AAAAGAGGCCGGACCCGAGGGTCCGGCCAGTTGAACAGGGAGGCTTCACGTCTGGGAGACGTAGGATCCCGAAGGACCCTTCCCTGGGCAGGGTGCCCAGGGGCTGAGATGTCGAGAAACTCAACATCCAACGCCTCTAAACCTAAGCGCTGGGGCCTAAGAAACAATGAACGTGTTCTCAAAGCCGCTATGCAAAAAACGCATAGCTGCGGAGAATCCTTCGTTCTCCCAAAATTCTCTGTAGTTTCCAGGATTTACAACCGCGTCCAAGGCGAATCGATGACAGACGGTCGCGCATGTCATTGAGTCGACCGAGTTTCCGATCAGAAAACGCCATCCGGGGTCGCGCTGAAACGCGCGAATCACCAGACGAAACGTTGTTGAGTTCAGACTAAACCCAGCGCGCCGCCGCCGAGCGTCGGAAACACCTCGGCGATGCGCGTCTGCCCCGCGCGCTTGGTCAGCACTTCGGCGATCACCCGGCGATAGTCCGTCGTGATCGCGAGATCGAGTCCCTGATCGAGAGCATTCGATTTAAGTCCCGGCCAGCTGCCGTAGAGCCCGCCTTTGACGCCGATGCCGGAGACCATGACGACGCTGCCATGGCCGTGATCGGTGCCGCGGTTCTGGTTCTCGATCAGGCGCCGGCCGAACTCGCTCATCACCAGCACGGTCAGGCGATCGCCGAATCCGGCGAGGTCGGCGTGAAGCGCGCTCAGCGCCTGCGAGAGCCGCAAGACCTGCGTCTGGAAGCGGCCGGCCTGGGCGTCATGGGTGTCCCAGCCGCCGAAATCGGCCGTGGCCACGGTGAGCCCGATCTCGGCCTTGGCGATGTCAGCGATGGTCTTGAGCGCGGTCGCAAGCTCGCCGGAGCCGTAGTTCACCGGCTCGGCGGTGGGTGCCGCCAGCTCGAACGCGGCATCGGCGTCTGCCTCGGTGATCACCGGATCGGGCGGCGCCATGTCCATCATCATACCGTCACCCATCGGCCGGTCGCCTTCGCCGACATCGGCGACGGAGGCTGCGGCCGCGCTGATGCGGGCGACGGCATCCAGCGTGTTGCGCATGACCTGCGCGCGCGCGCTCGATCCATTGGCGAGGCGTCTCAGCACCTGCTCGTTGCGGGTGCCGCCGCTGAGGTCCTGTCCAGAATCTTTCGCACATTTGATCAGGCGGCGGCTCCGGATTGTGGGACCTGCGGCTGATAGAGTGGCCGCATGTTCATGTAGCACCTGGCTGACCACGCCGATCCTGCGATATAGCGCAGCC
>VGEH01000173.1 GCA_016869375.1 Alphaproteobacteria bacterium
GGGCAGCGAGATCCAGCGCCGCTCGAAATGCGAGGCGACGCAGGCGTCCACGATCTCCTGGCTGCGGGCGCCGTCGAGGAAGGTCGCTTCCGGCCGGCCGCCGTCGAGGATCTCGTCGGCCCAGTGGCGGGCGAGGTTGCGATAGTAGAGCTCGGCCCACATGGTCTTGACCGAGGTGCCAAGCGGGAAATGGCTCGCCGGCAGGGTCACCGGCTCGAACTCGACCGCGTCGGCGCGGGCGAAGTGGAGCGTCTCGGCATCGCCGCGCTCGGTCACGAGACGGCCGATCGCCGCGGCCTTGGAGCCGTAGACGCGGATCTCGACGCCGGGATAGTTGCCGACCGCGACGATCGATGTCTGCAGCACGCCCTGGGCACCGGAAGCGAACTCGACGATGCCGACGGTGCCGTCATCGGCGAGGATCTTCTGCCGGCCCTCGTAGCCGCGTACCATGCGCTCGGGCACGTAGCTGCTCATGCTGGCGGAGACGGCCGAGAACTCGCCGCCCATCCAGCGCATGAGGTCGACCAGATGCGACCCGTAACCCACGATCGACTGCGGCGAGAGCTTGGTGAAGTCGGCGCCGGCGGGCACCTGGCGCAGCGGGAAATCGGGATCGAGGAACTGGCTGTTCTGCTCGAAGCCGTGGATATGGAAGATCTCGCCGATGGTGCCGTCCTCGATCCAGGCGCGGATCTGGCGCAGCGCCGGCGAGTAGCGGAAGGTGAAGCCGGTCTTGCTGCGCAGCCCCTTGGCCTGGGTCGCCTCGTGCAGGCGAAGGGCGTCGGCGGCCGAGCGCGCGATCGGCTTCTCGCAGAGGACATGCTTGCCGGCGGCGATGACTGCGAGGCTGAGCTCGAGATGCGTGTCGGTCGGCGTGCAGACATCGACCATCTGCACCTCGGGGTCGGCGATCAGCTGCATCGGGTCGGTATAGACTTTGCGGATGCCGAATTTCTGCGCGAGCGCATCGGCGCGGTCCTTGAGCACGTCGCAGATCGCGACGAGATCCATGCGCTCGCAGGATTTGAACCCCGGCAGATGGGCCTTGTTGGCCCAGGCATGGGCTCCGAGAACGCCGACGCCGAGACGATTGCTGGCCATGATCCCCCACTTTTGGCTGCCGGGATCAGACGAGGGTTTCCGCCTGCCCGTCAATAGGTTGGCCGATTGCGGGCGGCGATTGACCGGCTTCTCCTGCCGGCTAGGCTTTCCTCGAACTTCGGGAGCTTCGCATGACTATTCTCAAGGTCGGTCTCGCGCAGACGCGGCAGAGCGCCTCCTTCGATCAGAACGCGGCGACGATCTTCCGCTTCATCGAGGAGGCGGGGAAGGCGGGCGTGCAGATCCTCTGCTTCCCGGAGACCCAGACCGTCGGCTACCGAGTCGACATCACCCCGACCGATGCGCCGGTCGAGCCGGAGCGCCTGAACGCGCTGCATGCCAAGGTCGCCAAGCGCTGCGGCGAGCTCAGGATGGCCTGCATCCTCGGCACCGAGACGCCGCATGAGAAGGGCGGCAAGCCCTACAACTCGGCGCTGACCATCTCGCCGGAGGGCAGGATCCTCGGCGTCCATCACAAGACCAAGCTCACGCCGCTCGATGCCGTTGCCTATTCGAAGGGCGAGGGCTTCGACGTCTACGAGCTGTTCGGCGTCAAGGTCGGCGTCGTCATCTGCTACGAGGCCTTCCGCTTCGCTTCGACCACGCGCGCCTGCGTCGCCAAGGGCGCGCAGGTGGTCTTCCATCCGCAGAACAATACGACGCGGCCGAACGACTGGAAGATCCCGGTGCATCACGCGATGGCGACGACGCGCGCCGCCGAGAACACCGTCTGGTTCCTCACCACCAACATCTGCCACGACCAGCACCAGAACTGCCGGACGATGGTGATCTCGCCGGACGGCGTGGTGAAGGCGCAGTCGGAGCTCAAGCAGGAGCAGCTGGTGGTCGCCGAGATCGACACCGATCTCGCCACGCGCGCCATGTACAAATTCGATGTCGGCGAGGAAGCGGACGAAGGCTGCGCGGCGATGCTGTTCGCCGACACGGTCAAGAAAGAGGAATACAAGGCGGCCTGACGCCTTAGGGGGATGCGCATGAGCCTGCCGGAACCGACCTACGGAACGGTCGTCGCCGAGAACGTCATGGTCCCGATGCGGGACGGCGTGCACCTCGCGACCGACATCTATCGTCCCGCCGGGCCGGACGGCACGCCGCTGCCGGGACCATTCCCGACGATCCTCTACCGGACTTCCTACGACAAATCGAACGCTGTCGCGCATATCGAGCCGGTGGCGCGCTTCTTCACACCCAGAGGCTATGTCTGCCTCCTGCAGGATCTGCGCGGGCGCGGCAAGTCGGAAGGGAAGGGGCAGTACTTCCACGTCGCCAACGTCAATGAAGGCCGCGACGGCCACGACACGATCGAATGGGCGGCGAGCCAGAGCTGGTGCAATGGCCGCATAGGCATGTGCGGCAGCTCTCATATGGGCATCGTCCAGAACGCCGCGGCGCTCGAGCGTCCGCCGCATCTGAAGGCGCTCTGGGTCGATGTCGCGCCGACCGAGTTCTTCGATGGCTGCGCGCGCGAAGGCGGGGCCCAGGCGCTGCACATGTTCGGAGCGCTCTTCCTGCACGGCTTCGACGCGCAGGACATCCGTGACGACCCGGCGGCGCGCAAGCGGCTGGAGACTGCGGTCGAAACGCTGCGCGATCAGCTCTACCGCATCCCCTTCAAGCCGGGTCACACGCCGCTCTCGCCCAACCCGAATTTCGAGGAGCTGCTGTTTCGCTACCAATGCAACGGCGTCAAGGACGACTGGTGGAGGATGCCGGTCATGGACCTGCAGCCGCATATCGGCCGCTTCGCCGATATCCCGGTGATCCTCTCCAGCGGCTGGTACGATCCCTTCGCCCTCGACATGGCGCGCGAGTTCGTCAGCCTCGCGAAGCAGAACAAGTCGACGACGCAGCTTCTGCTCGGGCCGTGGAATCATGGCTCGATGAAAGGCGATGGCGTCTCGCATGTCGGCGAGGTCGAGTTCGGCCCGGAGGCCGCCTGGGGCAACGCCGTCTACAATCGCGAGCGTCTGCGCTGGTTCGAGCGCTGGCTGCGCGACATGCCCACCGGTGTCGAGAAGGACCCGGCGGTGCGCGTCTTCGTCATGGGCGGCGGCGACGGCAAGAAGGCGAACGGGCGGATCAATCACGGCGGGCGCTGGATCGAGGCCAAGACCTGGCCGTTGCCGGGCGTGACGCCGACGCCCTGGTATCTCCGCTCGGGCGGCGGGCTCGGGATCGAGTTGCCGCCTGCCGAGGCGGAGCCGGCGCGCTGGGTGCACGATCCGGATCATCCGGTGCCGACCCTGGGCGCCGCGGTCACAGGGTTCTATGAATGGTCGAAGGTCCCCGACGATGTCGACCGCCGTTACGTCCACCCGCGCGGTCGCATGCGTACACTCGTGCCAGACGGTCCGCTGCATCAGAAGGAGCGGCCGGATCAGGTCGGATGCCGCGCGCCTTGGCCGCTGCTGGCCGAGCGCGGCGACGTGATGGTGTTCCAGACCGAGCCCCTGAAGCGGGCGGTCGAGATCGCAGGGAACATGGAGGCCAAGCTCTGGGTCTCGTCCTCGCAGCCGGACACCGACATCACCGTCAAGCTGCTCGACATCCACCCGCCGAGCCTCGACGACCCGGACGGCTTCCACATGCCGCTGGTCGACAGCATCCTGCGCCTTCGCTTCCATGGCGGCTTCGACAAGGAGCGGCTGCTGGAGCCGGGCACGGTCTATGCGATCACGGTGCGGTTGCCGCCGGTCGCCAACCTCTTCGCGCCCGGGCATCGCATCCGTGTGGACGTCGCATCCTCGAACTTCCCGCGCTTCGACATAAACCCCGGTACAGGCGAGCCGCTGGGACGTCATACCCATACGGTGAAGACCCACAACACGCTCTGGCTCGACCGCTCGCGGCCGTCGCATATCGTCCTGCCGATCCGTAACGCCTGACCGGCGCGCCTTGTCTCCCGGGGCGGCGTGTGGCTAGTCTTGAGCCATGCTGCAGTTCCTGGCGCGCCGCCTTCTGGTAGCTGTCCTCGTCTGCCTCACCGTGCTGACCTTCGCCTTCGCGCTTACACGCCTCGCGGGCGACCTCGCCATCTCCATCGCCGGGCCTAACTCGACCGCCGAAGACATCGAGGTCGTGCGCAAGGCCTATGGCCTCGATCGCCCGCTGGTCACGCAGTTCTTCGACTGGGTCAGCCGCGCCGTGGTCGGCGATTTCGGCAGGTCCTATTTCTTCCGCGAGAAGGTCTCGACGCTGATCTTCGACCGCCTGCCGATCACCCTGACCCTGGGGCTGGTAGGCCTCGGCATCGCGCTGTCGGTGGCGCTGCCGCTGGGGGTGATCTCGGCGCTGCGCGAGGGCCGGCCGGTCGACCGCATCATCTCGCTGGTGGCGCTTCTCGGCCAGGCCATGCCCTCCTTCTGGCTCGGCCTCGTGCTGATGATCACCTTCGGCCTGCATCTCGGCTGGCTGCCGATTTCCGGCACCGGCACATGGCAGCATTTCGTCATGCCGGGCACCGTGCTCGCCTTTTCGGCGATCCCGGCGCTGATGCGCCTGACGCGCGCCGGCATGATCGATGCGATGTCGGCCGACTACATAAGAACGGCGCGTGCAAAGGGCTTGTCGCGCACGTCGATCGTCTTGAAGCATGCCGCGCGCAACGCGGCGATGCCGGTCGTCTCGATTGCTGCCGTGCAGCTGGGGTTCATGCTCGGCGGGTCGATCGTGATCGAGACGGTCTTCGCCCTTCACGGCGTCGGCTTCCTCGCCTGGGAGTCGATCAGCAAGAACGATTTCCCGACCGTCCAGGCGGTCGTGCTTCTCCTGGCGATCATCTACACGCTCCTGACCCTGGGGGCGGACCTCCTCAACGCGGTGCTCGATCCGAGGCTTCGCGCCGCATGAGCCGCTGGCGCAGTTGGGGGCGCAACTGGGGCCTCTGGCTCGGCGCCTTCATCGTCGGCTTCACGCTGTTCGTCGCCATCTTCGCGCCCATGGTCGCGACCCAGGATCCTTTCGCCCAGGATCTGAGCCGGCGCCTGGTGCCCCCATCCTGGATGGAAGGGGGCAGGCCTCAGCACTTCCTCGGCACCGACGGGCTCGGGCGCGACTATTTCGCGCGGCTCGTCTATGGCGCGCGCATCTCGATGCTGATCGGCATCGCCACCGTGGTGACCTCCGGGATCATCGGCATCGCTCTCGGCGTCGTCGGCGGCTTCTTCGGCGGGCGCATCGACGACGTCATCCTCTTCACGATCACGGCGCGGCTGTCGATCCCGCTGATCCTGGTCGCGCTCGCCGTGGTCTCGCTGGTCGGCAGCTCGCTGACCGTCGTCGTCGCGACCCTCGGGCTCCTTTTGTGGGACCGCTTCGCCGTGGTCGCGCGCGTCGCCACTATGCAGGTGCGCACGCTCGACTATGTCGCCGCCGCCTGGTCGGCGGGCTGTTCGCAGCCCTACATCGTCATGCGCGAAATCCTGCCCAACATCTTGTCGCCGCTGGCCGTGGTGGCGACGCTCGAGATGGCGCTCGCCATCCTGCTCGAAGCCGCGCTCTCCTTCCTCGGCCTCGGCGTGCCGCCGCCGCTGCCCTCATGGGGCCTGATGATCGCCGAGGCCAAGGACTACATGTTCTTCAATCCCTGGGTGATCATGGTGCCGGGGATGTCCCTGTTCGTGCTCGTCTTCGGCATCAACCTGCTGGGCGACGGGCTTCGCGATCTCCTCCGGACCGGGCGGGTCGCGTGAGCGCACTGCTCGAGGTCGAGGATCTGGAGATCTCCTTCGGCGCGCTCGACGCCGTGCGCGGCGCCTCGCTCGAGGTCAGGCGAGGGGAGACGCACTGCCTCGTCGGCGAGTCCGGCTGCGGCAAATCGGTGACGGCGCTGGCGGTCATGGGGCTTCTGCCGAGCAACGGCGCGCGTCGGGCGAAGCGGCTCGCCTTCGACGGCAAGGATATCCTTGGCCTTGACGAGAAGGGCATGTCGCGCCTTCGCGGCGACCGCATGGCGATGATCTTCCAGGAGCCGATGACCAGCCTGAATCCGGCCTACACGGTCGGCTCCCAGATGGCCGAGGTCCTGATCCGCCATCGCGGCGCCAGCAAGCGCGCGGCGCTGGACCGTGCCGCCGAGCTTCTGGCGCGCGTACGCATCACCTCGCCCGGCATGCGGCTCGGGCAATATCCGCATCAGCTCTCCGGCGGCCTTCGCCAGCGCGTGATGATCGCGATGGCGCTGATGTGTGACCCCGAACTGCTGATCGCCGACGAGCCGACCACGGCGCTCGACGTCACCGTGCAGGCGCAGATCCTCCGCTTGCTCGCCGACCTGCAGAAGGATCTCGGCCTCGCCATCCTGCTGATCACGCATGACCTTGGCGTCGTCGCGCGCACCGCGCATCGCGTTTCGGTCATGTATGCGGGCGAGGTCGTGGAGAGCTCGCCGGTCGACCGGCTCTTTCATCGGCCGATGCACCCCTATACGCGCGGACTGCTTTCCTGCGTGCCGGTGCCCGGCAAGATCCGCCGCGACCAGCCGCTCGGCTCGATCCCCGGCATGGTCCCGCACGTCACGCGCGGCTTCGAAGGTTGCGCGTTCCGTCAGCGCTGCCCGTTGACGCGGCCGGATTGCGCCGGGCCGATCGAGCGCCGGCACCCCGACCCGGATCGCGACTACCTCTGCCAGATAGCGCCGAACGAGATGGCGGCGCCATGACCCGGCCGCTGATCGAGGTCCGCGATGTCGGGCGCGTCTTCCGGGTCCGCTCGGGTCTTCTCGGCCAGCCGAAGCGCGTGGTCGCCGTCGACGGCGTCTCGCTTGCGCTCATGCCCGGCGAGGTCATGGGCGTGGTCGGCGAGTCCGGTTGCGGCAAGTCGACCCTCGCCAAGATCATCCTGGGCTTGCTCGAGCCGAGCGAAGGCGAGGTCCTGATCGACGGCCGCAAGCTCTCCGGAATGGGTCGGCGCGAGCGCGCGCAGCTGATCCAGCCGGTATTCCAGGATCCATTCTCCTCGCTCAACCCGCGGCGGCGCGTGCGCGACATCGTCGCCTTGCCGCTGGCGGCGCAGGGCGGGATCTCGTCTGCCGAGGTGAAGAGCCGGGTCGACCGGATGCTGGAACGGGTCGGCCTCGACCCGTCGATGGGCGAACGCCTTCCGGCGCAGCTCTCGGGCGGTCAGCGCCAGCGCGTCGCCATCGCCCGGGCGCTGGTGATGCGCCCGCGCATCGTCGTCTGCGACGAGCCGACCTCGGCCCTCGACGTCTCGGTGCAGGCGCAGATCCTGAACCTGCTGGCCGAGCTGCGCCGTGAGTTCGGGCTCTCCTACCTGTTCATCAGCCACAACCTCGCTGTCGTCGAGCATGTCGCGAGCGAGGTGGCGGTCATGTATCTCGGCCGCATCGTCGAGCGGAACGATGCGGAAAGCCTCTTTCGCGATCCGCGTCATCCCTACACGAAGGCGCTCCTCGCCTCGGTGCTGACGCCGGAGCCGGGGCTTGGCATTCCGGAGACGGGGCTCGGCGAGACCATGCCAGACCCCGCAAACGTGCCGCCCGGCTGTCGCTTCCACCCGCGTTGCCCGGTCGCGATCGAGCGCTGCGCCCAGGAGACGCCGTCGACGCAAAAGGGAGACAGCGGCCTCGTCGAGTGCCATCTCGCCGCGCCAGCCTGACCTCGGATAGCCGGAAACACAGCAAAAGCGACCCCCGTCATCGAGTGGCTCGCTTTCAAGGAAAAAAATCATCGTAATGCGGAATTTAGTCCTGGACGGGGAGCCCAGTTTTTGACAGGATCCGGGTTACTGGGTCGAGGTGGGTGAGCGGGGGGGCGAGGCCGGTCCCGCCTCAAAGAGAAAGCCCCGCGGCGTTACCCGCGGGACTTTGCATCTACCGGCGATGCCGGTTCGTCAGTTCCACTTGCTGAGGAAGAAGCGCGGCAGCTCGTCGGCATACGGCTTGAGGCTGAGCGACTTCGACAGACCATAAGTCGTGACGTAGGTGTGCATCGGGATCCAGTAGGCCCGTTCCATCGCGAGCTTGATGGCCGTCGAGTAGCTGGCCTTGCGCGAGTCGGCGTTCATGGTGCTGCCGGCGTCGTTGATCAGCTTCGCGATCTCGGCATCCTTGGCGTGATCGTCGACGCCGCCGCCGAGGAACACCGGCATGATCGCGGAGACGTCGTTGATCGAGTAGGAGCCCCAGCTGCCGAGATCCATCGGGCACTCGCCGCGCTGCTGGCAGCGCTGAACGAGGGCCTGGACCTGGAGCTGGCTGATCTTCGTCCTGATGCCGACGGCGTTCAGATAGCCCTGCACCGAGGCCGCCCATTGCGGCAGCACATAGGTGACGAGCTCCGTGTCGAAGCCGTTCGGGTAGCCGGCCTCGGCCAGGAGTGCCTTCGCCTTGGCCGGGTCATAGGCATACTTCATCGCGGCCTCGCCGTCGCAGCCGAACTGCGTCGGGAAGCATGGGGCCGGCGGCACGCGCGAGCCGCCCTGGATCAGCTGCTTGGCGATCTGCTCGCGGTCGATCGCGTGGAAGACCGCCTGGCGTACCTTCTGGTTGGTGAAGGGCTTGTTCGTGTCGCGATCGCCCGCCGTGTCGAAGCGGATGAAGCCCACGCGCATGGACTCCTGGCGCAGCGCCTGGAGCGTCGGCATGCGGTTGACCGCGTCGAACTGGTCCGGATTGAAGTTCCAGATGAACTCGGCGCGATTGGCGAGAAGCTCGGTCATCTCGGTCGCCGCGTCGGGCACGAAGCGGATCTGCAGCTTGCCGATTGCGGGCTTCCCCTTCGGGCTGTCGCCGTAGTAGTCGGCAAAGCGCTCGAAATCGACCTGGGCGGTCTCGACCTTGGTGATCCTGTAGGGTCCTGCGCCGACCGGCGCCTTGGAATAGCCGTCCGGCCCGACCTTCTCGCGATAGGCTTTCGGATAGATCGTCAGCACCATGGCGAAGTACTCGAGAGCTGCCGGCGTCGCCCGCTTGAGCTTCACGCGGACATTGTAGTCGTCGATCTTCTCGGCCTTCTCGATCCAGTTGGCGTTGCCAGGCGTCGAGATTTTGGAATCCGGCGCGCTGACCAAGTTGAGCGTGTAGACGACGTCGTCGGCGGTGAAGCCGTCGCCGTTGTGGAACTTGACGCCGCGACGGAGCGCGAACTCGATCGTCGTGTCGTCGACGATCTTCCACGAGGTCGCAAGCAGCGGCTTGTTGGTGAACGTCTCGGGATCGCGATAGACGAGGTTGTCCCAGGCCTGATGCGCGATGACGATGCCGGTACGAAGCTGGTTGTAGTAGGGGTCGACGTTGGTGACGGCGTCTCTCAAGACGATGCGCAGGGTATCGGCGGATTTTTGCGCGAGGGCGGGCGAGCCCGCCAGCAATGCACCCAACGCGATCCCGGCCGCTAAAGCTTTGACCTTCATTTGGCTGCCTCCTTGTCCGAATGTGATAGGATAATCCGGAAATCCTCCGACTGAACAGCCACCGGTTGGACCCGCTCTTTTCCTAGGCGGTGTTTACAAAGTGGCGTGACGCAAGAGGTGTCTGAGCGCGGCCAAATGGAGCATATCGAGGAACGATCTGGCGAGCTTGTCGTAGCGGGTGGCGACGGCACGGTTGATTTTCAGATGAC
>VGEH01000174.1 GCA_016869375.1 Alphaproteobacteria bacterium
TCTGCGGCTTCGCCGTGGACGAGATCATGGTCGAGATCGAGGCGGTGGCGCTCCGCCGCAAGGACTGAACCTCGACGCGCAACCTCGGCCGGCAAGCTCCTGGCCGTCGAACGTGCGACGGACAGCCAATATCACCGATGGCGGCGGGCGGAAACCCGATCGTAGCCGATCTTGATCAGCCAGAAATCGAAGGCGATCGCAAAGACGAAGAGCAGCAGGCCGAACAGGTACACGCCCTGATCGAGGGCACCCGCTGCCATCACGAGGCCGATCAGGCCCAGGATCGCGACGGCGAAGCCTACGACCCAGGAGGTCGGGAGGATATTCATCGGTCAGTCTCCTTGGTTGAGCTGGAAGGGGGATCGTCAAAGAGGAAACGGGTCGAGGCGCCTTCGAGATCGTCGAACTGGCCGGAGCGCAACGACCACAGGAATGCGAGCAGCCCGAGCAGCCCGAGGCCGAACGCAATCGGGATGAGATACAGGAGCCCACTCATCGCCGCCCGAGCCTCAACGCATTGCCAACGACCAAGAGCGACGAGCTCGACATCGCGATCGCGGCGATCAGCGGCGTGACGAAACCGAGGACTGCCAGCGGCACCGCGAGCAGGTTGTAGGCGAGCGCCAGGCCGAGGTTTTCACGGACCAAGCGCTCGGAGACGCGCGCCACATCGAGAATCTCCAGGACCGGATGCAGGCGGTCCCCCTGGAAGACCGCATCCGCTGTCGTCCGGCTGACATCGGCGGCGCCGGAAGGCGCGATGGAGGCGGAAGCCTCGGCCAGCGCCGGCGCGTCGTTGAGGCCGTCACCGACCATGACGGTTGGGACGCGCCCGCGCATTTCCGCGATCATCCGAGCCTTGCCCGCGGGGTCGACCTCGGCGTACCAGTCGGCAATACCGACGGCTGCCGCGACACGCGCGACGACGTCCCGCCGGTCGCCCGAGACCAGGGTCAGCCGATAGCCGCGATCGGCAAGGCCGCGAACGGTCGCCGCCGCATCAGCGCGAAGCGGGTCCTCGAAGCGGAAATGCACCGGCTCCATGCCCAGTCGTGCCAACCACAGCTCCGGTCCTTCCCACCGCACATCCCGTCGGTCGGCGCCGGTAAAACGCGCGCTGCCGAGGCGAAACCCTCCGGCGGAGAGGCCTTCTCCCGGATGCTCGACCACCTGGAGCATCGCCGGTGCTGCCGGGCAGGCGCGCACCAGAGCCCGGCTCAGCGGATGCCGGCTTGCCTGGGCAAGGCCCGCGGCCAGCGCCAGCGCATCGGCCGGCGCGTCACCGACGAGCTCCGGTCGGCCCACGGTCAGCGTCCCCGTCTTGTCCAGGACGACGGCACGCACCGATGCCAGCCTTTCGAGCGCCGTCGCCGACTTGAGCAGGATGCCCTGACGGAACAACCGGCCGGAGGCAACGACCTGCACCGTCGGCACTGCCAACGCTAATGCGCAGGGGCAGGTGATGATCAGCACGGCCACCGCGGTCGACAAGGCCGCATACCAGTCCGCATCGGCGAAGAGCATCCAGCCGAGAAACGTCATCAGCGCGGCGAGGTGGACGACCGGCGCGTAGCGACGCGCCACCCGGTCGGCGAGCGCGACAAAGCGCGAGCGGCCCGACTCCGCCGCCGTCATAAGCCGGCCGATCTCAGCCAGCAAGGTTCCCTCTCCTGCCCGCTCGACCGAGATGCGGATCGGGCGGGTGAGGTTGATCATGCCGGCATGCACCGCATCGCCCGCCGCTACCCTTCGCGGCAGGCTTTCGCCCGTCACCAGAGCCGTATCGAGATCGGAGGTTCCATCGACGATGCATCCGTCGGCCGGCAGGCGCTCGCCGGCAGAGACCAACACGGTCATGCCTGGCACGAGCTCTGACGGCCTCACAACGCGCGTCCGGCCTTCTGTATCGACGACCGTCGCCGAGCGAGCGGTCAGCGCCGCGACATGGGCGATGGCCGAGCGAGCCCGTCCGCGCGCGTGCCGGTCGAGGAAGCGGCCGATCAGCAGGAAGAACAGAAGCGCGATCGCCGAGTCGAAATAGGCATGGGTCTCTGAGCGCCAAGTGTCGAACAGGCTCATCGCCGAGGCGAGCGCGACGCCGATGGTGATCGGCACGTCCATGTTCGTACGGCCGGCGGAGAGCGCGGCAAAGGCGGAGCGCGCATAGGGCCTGCCCGCATAGACGATCGCCGGGAGCGCGATGAGGGCGGATACCCAGTGCAGCAGATCGCGCGTCGCCGGTCCCATCTCCCCTATGGCGCCGGACCAGACCGAGACCGACAGCAGCATCACATTCGCAGCCGCGAAGCCGGCGACCGCCAACGAACGCAGCAGATCCCTTTCCTCGGCATCCACGGTCGAGGCCAGACGTTCCGGATCGAAGGGGGCAACGGCGTAGCCGAGGCGGCGGACGACGCCGGCAAGACGCTCGCCAATCTCGGCCGGGCCATGCCATGCAAGCGTGAGGCTGCGCTGGCTCAGATTGACGCGAGCATTGTCGAGTGCCGGATCGCGGGCGAGGGCGGCCTCGATCAGCCAGGCACAGGCGCCGCAAGTGACGCCTTCGACCATAAGGTCGAGGCGTGCCTTCTCTCCTTCAACGCGGACGAAGGGAATGACGGGAATGGCCTCCGCGTCCGACACCGCCTCTCCGATCGCGCCCATCGCCGCGCGCCGCTCGTAATAGGCATCGAGCCCGAGCTCGGAAATCGCCTCCCTGGCTGCCCGGCAGCCGCCGCAGCAATAGGCTTGGCCCGCCAGCACCGGCTGACCGCAATGCCCGCAGGCGGCAGCAGATGCCGGAGCGAAGCCTGCCGTCGTCGCGACGGCCGTCACGGCACGACCATCCGATAGCTGCCGCGATAGTCGCCGGCCGCCCCGCTGGCGACGATGCGGATCTCCCACTGGCCGCGCTTGGGGAAGTCGACCAGGGCCACATGGTCGCCGCCGTCCCGGACAAGCGCGATCTCGATCGGCGCCATGGCTTCGAGCGGCCGCGACAGGCTCGCCTTCACGTCGAGGCCTGGGACAGGCCCGCCATCGGATGCCGAGATGCTCACGACGAAGCGGCCGTTCGCGTAGGCGGGCGTCACGGTCCAGCCGAGCGCCGCCTGCGCCTGCCCGCGCCGCAGCTCCTCATTATAGGCGATACCGCGATCGTAGGGACGCTGCACGACCAGGCCGGGGAAGGAGCGGAACGCCGCCGTGATCAGCACGGCATTGACCGCAACGACGATGAGCATGCCGAGGACGAAGATCCACGGAATCCAACGTCCGCGCGTGCCGGCCGCGATCATGGCTTCGGTCCCAGGAAGACGGTGGAATGGCTCGCCTGCGCGGCGGCGCCCTGCACACGGAAGAGAATGGGCGTCGACTCTCCCGCGAGCGCGCCGCGCTCGGCGCGCACCATGACGCGGAAGGTGCCCACGGCATCCGGCCTGACCTCGAGCAGAGCGGTGGCGCCGTCAGCCTCAACCTCGCCATCGCCGATGACGGCGAGCCGAGCCCCCTTCAGCCCGTCGATGGCCAGAGCATAGGCCTCGGCCTCGCGCGCCTTGTTCAGCACCTTGACGGTATACCCGTTGCGGATGGCACCGTCGGCGAGCGGGACGAAGAGCGGGCTTCGATCGCGAAGCACGGTCAGCTCGACGCTCGAGCGTAGCGCGAGACCGAGAGCCATGATCGTACCGACCGCAAGCAGGAGCCCGGCATAGATCGCCGTCCGCGGCCGGATGACCCGGAAACGTGCCGACCTGGCAGTGGCGGCAGCTTCCAGGTTCGCCAGCGTGTCGAAGGCAATCAGCTTCGACGGGCGGCCGACCTTGCGCATGATGTCGTCGCAGGCGTCGATGCAGAGTCCGCAACCGATGCATTCGAGCTGCTGTCCGTCCCGGATGTCGATGCCGGTCGGGCACACCGCGATGCAGGCCTGGCAATCGACGCAGTCGCCCCGCCCTTCCCAACCATGGCCCTGCTTGTGCTTGCCGCGCGGCTCGCCCCTCCAGCCGCGATAGGTAACGACGAGGCTGTGGGCATCCAGCATCGCCGCCTGGAAGCGCGGCCAGGGGCACATATAGGTGCAGACCTGCTCGCGCGCCCAGCCGGCCAAGAGGTAGGTGCTCGCGGTGAAGAGCCCGATGAAAAAGTAGACCTCGACCGACGCCGCCCCGGTGATGATCGCGCGAAGCTCTGTCGGCGCATCGACGAAGTAGAAGACCCAGGCGCCGCCGGTTGCCGCTGAGATCGCGATCCAGGCCGCGTGCTTCACCGCCTTGCGTATCGCCTTGGCCGCCGAGATCGGCTGCCGGTCGAGCCGCATGCGCTGGGTCCGGTCGCCTTCGACCAGCCGCTCGATCCACATGAAAAGATCGGTCCAGGCGGTCTGTGGGCAGGCATAGCCGCACCACACGCGCCCGAGCAGGCTGGTGGCGAGGAACAGGCCGACGGCTCCGAGGATGAGGAGGCCGGAGAGGTAATAGACCTCCTGCGGCCAGATCTCGATCCAGAAGAAATAGGCACGGCGTCCAGGCAGGTCGAGCAGGACGGCCTGATCGGGCATTCCCAGGCCTCGATCCCACCTGATCCAAGGCACCGTGTAGTAGATGCCGAGCAGCAGGACGAGCAGCGCCCATTTCAGCCGCCGATAGGGGCCTGCAACCGATCGCGGATAGACCTTGGTCCGGGTCGCGTAGAAGGACGCGTTGCTACCGTCGTCGAGCGGCATCGACACAGCCTCACTCGCCGCCGCCGAGCGTATGGACGTAGAGCGTCAGCATCTTGACGATGGCCGGATCAAGACGTTCGCCCCAGGCCGGCATGACGCCGGCACGGCCTTCGGCGATCGAGCGCAGGATGCTCGGCTTGTCGCCGCCGAACAGCCAGACCTTGTCGGTCAGAGAGGGTGCGCCGAACTCGCGCATGCCGGCGCCCTGCTCGCCATGGCAGGAAGCGCAGTTCTCTGCGTAGAGCCTTCGCCCACGCTCGACCGCCGCCGGATCGACCGGCTTGGTCGAGAGCGACAGCACGAATTCGGTGACGTCATCGAGCTGTCGCCGGTCGAGGATGCCGTCGGTGCCGAAGCGCGGCATGAGGCTGGTCCGCGTATCCGGGTGCATGCTGCGGATGCCGACCTGGATCGTCTTCTGGATGTCGGCGAGCTTGCCGCCCCAAAGCCATTCGTCGTCGGCAAGGCTCGGATAGCCCTTGGCGCCGGCACCGCCCGACTGATGGCAACCGGCGCAGTTCTCGGCGAAGGCGACGCGGCCGCCGGCGACCGCGTAGCCGAGAAGGTCCGGTGTCCGGCGGATGTCCTCAAGACTGCCGTTCCGGACGCGATCCAGGAAAGGCGCCCTGACCTCCTTTTCCACCTTCATCTTGTCGGCCAGCTCCTGGCGCGCCGAGTAGCCGACGACGCCCGGAAGGTAGCCGGTGATGCCCGGAAAGGACGGATAGATCACGAAGAGCCCGATCGACCATGCGATCGTCGCGTAGAGCAAATAGACCCACCAGGTCGGCAGCGGTGTGTTCAGCTCCTTGATGCCGTCCCATTCATGCCCGGTGGTATTCTGCCCGGTGACGGCGTCCTTCTCGATCTTGGTCGGCATGGTTTACTCCCGCCTCTCGTCGTCTCGGAGGGGAATGGCGGCGGCGCGCGCGAAAGCCTGCTTCCGGCTCGGCCGGAGGGCGCGCAGGACCAAGATCGCGAAGATCAGCACCAGCCACACCGTCCACAACGACTTGATCGCCGGGTAGAGGGAGACGAGATCCATCGTTGCCTCCTACTGCCTGAGCTGCTGCGGGGTGACGGCCGAGAAGTCGACAAGCGTCCCCAGCATCTGCAGATAGGCGACGAGCGCATCCATCTCGGTGATCCGCGTCGGATCGCCGTCGAAGGCGCCGATCGGGACCTTCGCGTATCGGCTCGCAAGCCCCGACGGATCTGCGTCGGGGTTCTGCTGTGCCTCCATGTCGGCGGCCGCGGCAGCGATCATCTCGTCGCTGTAAGGAACGCCGACCTTGCGCACAGCCTGCAGGTGCCGGGCGATGTCGTCGGTCTTCAACATGCGCTGCATAAGGAACGGATAGGCCGGCATGATCGATTCCGGCACGACCGAGCGCGGCTCGATCAGGTGCGCGGCATGCCACTCATCCGAGTACTTGCCGCCGACGCGCGCGAGATCCGGCCCGGTGCGCTTCGATCCCCATTGGAACGGGTGGTCGTACATGCTCTCGGCCGCAAGGCTGTAGTGGCCGTAGCGTTCGACTTCGTCGCGAAACGGGCGAATTTGCTGGCTGTGGCAGAGGTAGCAGCCTTCGCGGATGTAGATGTTGCGGCCGACGAGCTCGAGCGGCGTGTAGGGGCGAACGCCCTGGACGCGTTCGATCGTCGTCTCGATCGTGTAGAGCGGGACGATCTCGACGATGCCGCCGATCACCACGGTGAGGAGCGCGAGCACCAGCAGGATCGCGGTGTTCGTCTCTATCTTCGCGTGCGAGAGGATCATGAGCTTGCGCTTCCGGCTTCAGGCGGCGGCGCGCGCGACGTCGCCGCGCGCGGTGCGCCAGAGGTTGTAGGCCATGATCAATGCGCCGATGAGGAAGAGAACACCCCCCATGGCGCGGATCAGGTAGAAGGGATGCATCGCCTGCACCGTCTCGGCGAAGGAGTACTGGAGGAAGCCGAGCTCGTCATAGGCACGCCACATCAGCCCTTGCATGATGCCGCTCACCCACATCGCGGTGATGTAGAGGACGATGCCGAGCGTGGAGACCCAGAAGTGGACCTCAGCCAACGTCTTTGAGTAGAGATCCCTGCGGCCCCAGAGCACGGGTACGAGGTGGTACATCATCCCGAAGACGATGAAGGCGACCCAGCCGAGCGCGCCCGAGTGGACATGGCCGATCGTCCAGTCGGTGTAGTGGCTGAGCGCGTTGACCGGACGGATCGACATGACCGGCCCTTCGAAGGTCGACATGCCGTAGAAGGCGACGGCGGTGACCGAGAAACGCAGGCTCGGATCGGTGCGCAGCTTGTCCCAGGCGCCCGAGAGCGTCATCAAGCCGTTGATCATGCCCCCCCATGAGGGCATCCACAGCATGACCGAGAAAGCCATGCCCAGCATCTGGGCCCATTCCGGCAGCGCGGTGTAGTGGAGGTGGTGCGGGCCCGCCCAGATGTAGAGGAAGATCAGCGACCAGAAGTGCACGATCGAGAGCCGGTAGGAATAGACCGGCCGGTTCGCTGCTTTCGGGATGAAGTAGTACATCATCCCGAGGAAGCCGGCGGTCAGGAAGAAGCCGACGGCGTTGTGGCCGTACCACCACTGCGTCAGCGCATCCTGCACGCCGGCGAAGGCGGAGTAGCTCTTGGTGCCGAAAAGCGATACCGGCATGGCCAGGTTGTTGACCACATGCAGCATCGCGACCGTCACGATGAAGGAGAGGTAGAACCAGTTGGCGACGTAGATGTGCGGTTCCTCCCGCTTCACCAGCGTGCCGACGAAGGCGACGAGATAAACGACCCAGACCAGCGTCAGCCAGAGATCCGCATACCACTCCGGCTCGGCGTATTCGCGGCCCTGGGTGATGCCGAGCAGATAGCCGGTGGCGGCGACGACGATGAAAAGCTGGTAGCCCAGCAGCACGAACCAGGCGACCGGCTCGCCGCCGAAGAGCTGAGCCCGGCAGGTACGCTGAACGACATGGAAGGAGCTGCCGATCAGCGCCGTTCCGCCGAAAGCGAAGATCGCCGCCGAGGTGTGGAGCGGCCTGAGCCGCCCGAAGGTGGTCCATTCGAGGCCTAGGTTCAGCACCGGGAAGGCGAGCTGGAAGGCGATCAGGACGCCGACCGCGAAGGCAGCGATGCCCCAGAACATGGCCAGCGCCATCGAGGCGCGAATGACATCCTCAAGGTAGTCCTCGCGAGCCTCGCTGCGCGCGGCGCTCATCGTCGTCGCTGTCATGGTCAACCCCGGCTTGAACCTGGGCCACCCTCCCCCGCCCCCCGCCCGCCAGCATTGATCCACCTCAATTTGTCGTCTCGCGGAACGAGCCATATTTGCATGCCATCCTGAGAGGCGCCCGATGAGCGAGACCCTCCCCACCTATGCCGCAACGAGCCCACGGGTCCGCGTCGTGCCCCTCGACCGGCCATGGCTCTGGCTCGCCCGCGGCTGGTCCGACTTCACCCGGGCGCCCGGAATCTGTCTCGCCTACGGCCTCATCCTGATCGCGGCCAGCTTCGCGCTGACCTTGAGCCTCTTTCTGGCCGAGCTGCCCTATCTGCTGCTGCCGCTAGCCGCCGGTTTCATGTTCGTGGCGCCTATCCTCGCCGTCGGCCTGTACGAAGTGAGCCGGTGCCTCGAAGCCGGGCTGCCTCCGACCCTCTTCCAGGCTGTTACAGCCTGGCGGCGGAACCCGCTGCAGATCGCGCTCGCGGGACTCGTGCTGATGCTCTTCAATCTGGCTTGGGTGCGGATCGCCACCCTGCTCTTCGCCCTCTTCTTCTCGACGGCGACGCCGAGCCTGCCGCGGCTGGTCGAGACGCTCCTGTTCTCGCCGGAAAGCCTGCTCTTCCTCGTCGTCGGCACCGCCATCGGCGGGGCTCTCGCCGCTGCCGTTTTCGCGGTATCCGCCGTGTCGATCCCGATGCTGCTCGACCGCGACGTTGATGTCGCCAGCGCGATCGCGACCAGCGTCCGGGCCGTGCTGGCCAACTGGAAGGCCATGACTCTCTGGGCGGGGCTGATCGCGATCTTCACTGCGCTCGGCATCGCGACGCTCTATCTCGGCCTCGCCGTCGCGCTGCCGCTGATCGGCCTTGCCTCCTGGCATGCCTACAAGGACCTGGTCGAGTAGCTGGCCCGGATCAGAGCGCCCGGAACGCAAGCCCCCCGAGGACGAGCGCGTTCGCGAAGCCCGCATAGGGGGCTGCAGCACGAGCCAGCGTCATCCAGCGTTTGCCGGCAGCGAAGCCCAGCCAGCCGACGCCGACGAGCGCCGGGACGGTGCCGAGCCCGAACATCGCCATTGCCAGGGCTCCCTGCCACGCGCCGCCGGCGCCCGCGGCGGCGATCAGCGCCCCGTAGATGAGTCCGCAAGGCAGGAAGCCGAGCGCGACGCCAAGCGCGAACCCGCGCACGCCGCGCCGCGGCAAGAGGCCGGTGATCGCGAAGCCGCCGAAACCAAGTCGCCCCAGCGCCTGCAGGAAGAAGGCGAAGGCCGCGAGAGCGAGCGCGGCTGCCGGCAGCCACCTCGCATCGGCGATCCAGGTGGCCGCAGCGCCGACGCCGCCCGCGATTCCTCCAAGCATCGAATAGGTCGCCACCCGCCCGATCTGGTAGGGCAGAAGGACGGCGATCCATAGGCGGCTGCCCATGCCCTCGGCAAGGCGCTCAGCAATTTGGGCCAACGCGAAGGAACCGCACATCAGCGAGCAATGCCCGGCTCCGCCCAGAATCCCTGCCAGCAGCATGCCACCCGACAGCGGCAATCCGGCTCCCGCGCCCCAACCGCAGACGGCCCAGAACAGTTCCACCGATC